>RFIV01000124.1 GCA_003695085.1 Gammaproteobacteria bacterium | reverse complement strand
GGTTCAATACCGGCCTTGGCCAGCAACGGCAATGTTTCCTTCAGAATACGTCCCTTGGACAGTGCAAAAGTCAGTACTTCCTTCATGGCGTTTATTCCGGCAGACGCCGGATGCGGGCACCCAGCAATTGCAGCTTCTCCTCAATACACTCATAACCCCGGTCGATGTGATAAATCCGGTCAACCAGTGTTTCGCCCTCGGCTACCAGCCCCGCAATGACCAGGCTGGCCGATGCACGCAGATCGGTCGCCATGACCGGCGCACCGGTCAGACGCTGAACCCCCTCGGTGATAGCGGTATTGCCCTCAAGACGAATGTGCGCCCCCATGCGGTTCAGCTCCTGAACATGCATGAAGCGGTTTTCGAAAACCGTCTCCGTCACCGAACCGACACCTTCAGCCACGGAGTTCATGGTGACAAACTGAGCCTGCATGTCGGTGGGGAACGCGGGATAGGGCGCTGTCTTGAGTGACACCGCTTTCGGGCGCCGCCCCTCCATGTTCAGCTCGATCCAGGTGTCCCCGATGGTCAGGTGTGCACCCGCTTCTTCCAACTTGTGCAGCACCGCATCCAGAATATCCGCACGCGTATCCTTGAGCTTGACCCGCCCGCGTGATGCCGCCGCGGCAACCAGATAGGTACCGGTCTCGATTCTGTCGGGCAGAACGTTGTAGTGGCATCCGTGAAGCTCGGGCACACCTTCCACCTCAATCACCGCCGTACCGTGGCCCTTGATCTTCGCGCCCATGGCGATCAGGCAGTTGGCCAGATCCACCACTTCCGGCTCTCGTGCGGCATTTTCAATAACCGTCGTGCCCTTGGCGAGGGTGGCTGCCATGAGCAGGTTTTCGGTGCCTGTCACCGTCACTGTATCGAGAAAGATCCGTGCGCCCTTCAGGCCATTGGGCGCCTTGGCGAATATGTAGCCGTTGGAGACCTCAATCTCCGCGCCCATGGCTTCCAGCCCCCGAAGGTGCAGATCCACCGGGCGACTTCCGATCGCACAGCCCCCCGGCAAGGACACCTCAGCTTCACCAAAGTGCGCTACCAGAGGCCCGAGCACCAGAATGGAGGCTCGCATGGTCTTGACCAGCTCATAAGGCGCACGATACGCCTCTATGGTGTCCGAAGATACTTCCACCGCCATCTTTTCATCAATGGTGACGGACACCCCCATGCGACCGAGCAGGGCAATCATCGTGGTAATGTCATTCAGGTGCGGCAGGTTACCCACCTTGACCGCATCCCGGGTCAGCAATGTGGCTGCAAGGATGGGTAGCGCAGCATTCTTGGCACCGGAAATACGAATCTCACCATCAAGTGGACCGCCGCCGGTGATCAGTAGTTTTTCCATTGAAACAGAAGCCTCAGAGTTCGCCGGGGGTCCGCACTTTCAGAGACAGTGCGTGAACCGTGTTGTCTGCCAGGAGGTGACTGACCACGGCGTAGACAGTTTGCTGTCTCTTGACGCGATTCATGCCCTCAAAGCGCTCGCCCACCACTTCCGCTTCAAAGTGATAGCCGTCGGGACTGGAAACACGGATCGAACAATCGGGGAGTTTTTCGGACAAAAAAGCTTGGAGCTCTTCCTGATTCATGGTACCACTCAAACTCGTCATATGAGCCGCCCATTCTATCGCAAAGGACCCCGGGGTGCCACGCGGGGGCGATCACCCGGACAGGGATTCAATCGGCAGAATCGAGTCCAGACCGCTGACTCGCGCCATTTCGAAAAGTCGCCGGGGCATGCTTTCCAGTCGCAGCTCAAGCTTGCGCCTGTCGGCCTCTGCCATGACCCTCAGCAGTACCGATATCGAGACACTGCTTGCACTCTCCAGGCCGGACAACTCGAGAACGACTTCGCCCGACAAGCCGTCCAGCGCCCTGACCAGCGCTTCGCGGGCAGCGACCGCCGAAGCATGTTCAACCGTGCCACTCAGCTGAACGCGGGGTCCTTCACGCTGCACCCTGAAACTCATGCGGCCGGCTTCTCCGTCTCGATCTTCACGTCGGACTTCCACTCGCGAATCACCTTGTCAATATCGCCCTGGCTCTGCAGATACGCTTGCTCGAAGCGTTCCTTGAAAGCAAGGCCGATATTCACGCCATTGACGATGACATTCTCCATGCGCCAGACCGCATCCTTGCCCTGGTGCATACTGTAAACCACCGGATACACATTTCCTGATGCAGAGCGAATGTCCACCATGACGCTGGCCCGGGTACTGCGCCGTGCGTCAATCACGGCCCGCCGCACGTTGACAGTAAACTTCCCGCTCTCCACCAGCGCCTTGCCGTACGCATCAAACAAGCTGCGCTTGAAGACTTCGGTGAAGGCCCGGATCTGCGCCTCGGAAGCCTGCCGGCGATAACGCCCCATCACCCGCAGAGCGATACGCTCAAAGTCGACAAAGGAGGCCAGCGCCTCCTCCATCAGGCGATAGAACTCTTCCGGATCCTCATAGTAGACATTCTTCCTGGCCTCAAACGTAGCCACCAGACGATCCATGCTTTCCGCAACCACCTGCGCCAGCCGATCCGACTCATCGGCGCCAGCAGTCCTGACCAGCGACATCACCAGAAGGAAGCCCACACCCAGCCGTTTCAATATCGTTGTCATGGCTTGCTCCACCCTGTTCATTTCTGGCCAGATACAAACTGATTGACCAGGGATTCGATATTGAGTGCCCCACTCGTGCTCTCGAAACTGTCACCGTCCTGAAGGTATTCAAGATCGCCGCCTGGCGACACACTCAGATAGTTCTCGCCCAGCAGCCCGGCCGTGCGAATTGAGATGGATGAGTCCAGGGGAATGGTGCTGACCTCCTTGTATATCGCCATCTCGACCTCTGCCATGAGTGCATCCGGATCCAGACGAATATTTCGCACCTGCCCGATGGGCACACCGGCCAGTGTCACCCGGCTGCGGGTATTCAGCCCGCCCACATCGGTAAACTGTGCATACAGCGTGTAGGTGGGTCGCTCGCCATCAAAGGTAATTCCGCTTACCCGAAGTGCCAGAAAAAACAGGGCAGCCACGCCCAGCACCACAAACATACCCACGGCGATCTCGATTTTCCTGCTCAGCATCCTAGTCTCCAAACATGATGGCGGTGAGGATGAAATCCAGCCCCAGCACGGCCAGCGAAGAATACACCACCGTGCGGGTCGTTGCCCGTGCAATGCCCTCGGAGGTCGGCACCAGATCATAGCCCTGATACACGGCTATCCAGGCACACACCCAGCCAAATACAATGCTCTTGATGATGCCATTCATCACATCATCCCAAAACCCCACTGAACCCTGCATATTGCCCCAGTAGGAGCCGTCATAGACCCCAAGCCAGTCAACCGCGACCATCTTGCCCCCCCAGATGCCGACCATGCTGAAAATCAATGCCAGCACCGGCATGGCGAAAAAACCCGCCATCAGCCGGGGGGCAATCACGCGTCGAAGCGGATCCACGCCCATCATCTCCAGGCTGGACAACTGCTCGGTTGCTTTCATGAGCCCGATCTCGGCCGTCAGCGCCGACCCGGCCCGACCAGCGAAGAGTAACGCCGTCACAACCGGCCCCAGCTCCCGCACAAGCGTCAGCGCTATCATCTGGCCGACACTCTCTTCAGAACCATAGTCGATCAGGACATTGTATCCCTGCAACCCGAGCACCATCCCGATAAAAAGCCCGGAGACCATGATGATGACCAGCGACAACACGCCCACGGCATACACCTGGCGCACCATGAGAAGAAAGCCGCCCCACGAGGGTAAATTGGCGATCACCGACAGCACAAACACCACACTTCGACCCAACGATGCCAGGCCATCCAGCGTCGCCCGCCCGAGCCCCTGCAGACCATCAAGCATGCCAGTCAGCCTCCATCAGGTCAGCCTTGTAATCTGCGGCCGGATAATGGAAAGGTACCGGCCCGTCGGGAAGCCCATTGAGAAACTGTTTGACGAACGGCGATCCATTGCGCTTGAGATCGGCCGGGCTGCCCTCGCCCATTACCCGCCCCTCGGCAATCACACACAGGTGGTCGGTGATGCTGAGAGACTCGGCCACATCATGCGACACCAGCACACTTGTCAGTCCCAGCGCATCATTCAGCAACCGAATGAGCTGCACAATCACGGCCATCGCAATGGGGTCCTGTCCGGTGAAGGGCTCGTCATACATGACCAGCTCGGGATCCAGAGCGATGGCTCGCGCCAGCGCCGCACGACGCGCCATGCCGCCAGACAACTCGCTGGGCATGAGTGATCGTGCACCTCTCAGGCCGACGGCATGAAGTTTCATCAGAACGATATCCCGGATCATGTCTTCAGGCAGATCGGTGTGCACGCGGAGCGGAAACGCCACGTTCTCGTAGACTGTCAGATCAGAAAACAAAGCGCCGCTCTGAAACAGCATCCCCATGCGCTCGCGCAACTTGTAAAGCTCCTTGCGTTTGAGTGCATGTACGTTAACGCCATCGATGTGAATCGTGCCTGAATCCGGACGCAGCTGTCCACCGATCAGGCGCAGCAGTGTGGTTTTCCCCGTACCGCTGGGTCCCATGATGGTGGTCACCCGCCCACGCGGAATCGACAAGCTGATATTGTCAAAAATCAGGCGCTCACCCCGCCTGAAGGTTACATTCTCAATGGCTATAAATGGTACGTCACTCTCTGCCATGCCACCTGTCCTGCGGCCTCGTCCAGTTTGACCAGCCGCCGACTATATCATACGGCTCCGCGAGAAAAAGCTATGCAGTTTCCACATACACCCTTACGACCCACCTTACAGGCAGGTATACTTTGCGCCAGTATAGATGATTCGGGTCAGAAAATGACTACACCCTTTGAAGATAAACAGCTTGTCACCTCTGCTCAAAGGACGCTGGAAATCGAGGCCGATGCTGTCCGTGCGTTGAGCGGCAGAATTGATGATCACTTTGTCCGGGCCTGCCGCCTGATCCTGGCCTGTGAAGGCCGGGTTGTCGTGACGGGCATGGGCAAGTCCGGCCACATTGGCAGCAAGATTGCCGCCACGCTGGCCAGTACCGGCACGCCCGCCTTCTTTGTGCACCCCGGCGAGGCCTCGCATGGTGACCTGGGAATGATCACGCGTCAGGATGTGGTCCTGGCACTCTCCAACTCGGGGACGACCAGCGAAATCGTTACCCTGCTTCCCCTGTTGCGAAGACTGGGAATTCCTCTGGTGGCCATGACCGGCAACCCGGACTCGACACTGGCACTGGCCGCCGAAGCGCACCTCAATACCGCTGTCGCCAGTGAAGCCTGTCCGCTGGGCCTGGCACCCACCTCATCCACAACCGCTGCACTGGCCATGGGGGATGCGCTGGCTGTCGCCCTGCTGGAGGCTCGCGGCTTTACCGCCGAAGATTTCGCCTTCTCGCATCCCGGCGGCGCATTGGGCCGGCGATTGCTGCTCAAGGTTGAAGATATCATGCACGCCGGCGAGGAAGTCCCGTGTGTTTCGCCCGGTACGCCGCTGAAGGAGGCGCTGCTGGAAATGTCGCGCAAGGGCATGGGCATGACCGCAGTCACAACTGACGACAACGGCATCGCGGGGATCTTTACCGATGGCGACCTGCGCCGGGCACTGGATCGCGGAGTTGACATCAACACGGCGCTGATTGATGAGGTCATGACGGTTCACGGCAAAACCGTTACACCCGGCATGCTGGCAGCAGAAGCACTGGGATTGATGGAGTCGAACAAGATCAACGCACTGCTGGTAGCAGATGAAAATGACCGGCTTGCCGGCGCCCTGACCATGCATGACCTGCTCCGGGCCGGCGTACTCTGATGAGCACCCTGATGAAGATTCAACTGGTCGCACTGGATGTGGACGGCGTGCTGACGGATGGCCGCGTCACCTATACCTCGGCGGGTGAGGAGCTGAAAAGCTTCAATATCAAGGATGGACTGGGCCTCAAACTGCTGCGCGATGCCGGCATTGAGCTGGCCATCATTACCGGCCGGGTTTCGCCCATGGTAGAGCGCCGCGCCCGGGAACTGGGCATTGCTCACCTGATACAGGGCCGTGAAGACAAGATCGTGGCCCTGCAGGCATTGTGCAATGATCTGAACGTCAACCGGGAACAGGTCGCCTACATGGGGGATGACTTGCCGGATCTGGCCGCCATTGAATGGGCAGCTCTGGGCGCCGCACCCGCAGATGGGCATCCGCTTGTGCGCGCACACGCTGACTGGGTCGCCTCCCGAAACGGCGGACAGGGAGCCGTGAGAGAGCTTGCCGAACACATCCTCCGGGCTCAGGGGCGCCTGGCGGATACCCTGGCAGCCTATCGGCTGCAAAAGGACGGTGACAATGCCTGACATCGGCCGCTGGATGCGCTGGGCCCTGGTACCCCTGCTCGTCTGGGGCGCCTGGGCACTGTTCACCTCTGACCCGGCAGATGTCATTCAACCCCCCGATGTGCCCGGCAGCCGTGAACCCGATGCCTTTCTCAAGGATGCGACGTATCTGAATTATGACCGCAACGGCGCGCTGTCCAGCCGTGTCATCGCGGAACGTGCCATCCACTACCCGGATGCAGATGACGGTGAGCTGGTCAGACCTTCCGTTGAAATCTATCAGGTGGATGCGCCACCATGGGTTTTGCGTGCCAACCGGGGCACCTTTGAACTGAAAACCGACCGTGTCTACCTCGAGGAACAAGTCAATGCCGTGGGCATACTGAATGGCAAGCACCCTGTTCGCTTCGAAAGTGATGCCCTGGACTATTTCAGTGCCCGACGCTTTATCGAGACTGACCAACCCGTTAAGATTACCTCGGACCGTTTCGCGACCCGGGCCACTGGCCTGAGCGTTCACATTGACCAGAAGCTGATAGACCTCCATCATGACGTTCACTCAGTCGTTCAACCTTGACGTCAGACTCCTGACGATTCTGATGCTGGCAAGCGCCCCTGCGACAGCGCTTGAGTTAACCGGCAGTGCCCAGCCCATTCATGTGCAGGCCGACAAGGCGCAGCTGGACGAGACCCGGGGCCAGGCAACCTACATCGGCAATGTGATCATCACTCAGGGCGACTCGCGGCTGGAAGCCGACAAGGTTGTGCTGGTGAGGGACGAGCAGGGTATTGCCCGGGTGGAGGCCTATGGACAGCCCGCCTATCTGCGACAGCAGAACCCTGACACGCCCGAACCGACTGAAGGCTGGGGTGAACAGCTGGTGTACACCCGGGATTCTCAGACACTTGATCTCTTGCGCCAGGCTCGCCTGAAACAGGGCACCAACAGTTTTCAGGGCAATGCCATTCACTACAACACCGAAACCCGTGTCGTGGAAGCCGAGTACGACGAGAAGACCGGTACCGGTCGGGTAGAGATGATCATTACACCGAGCACGGGCAGGAGCACGCCTCAACCATGACTCAGCCTGTGCTTCGTGCCCTGCATCTGGCCAAAAGCTACAAGAAGCGCCCCGTCGTCAAGGACGTCAGCCTGGATGTACGTCAGGGTGAAATCGTGGGCCTGCTCGGCCCCAACGGGGCAGGCAAGACAACCTGTTTCTACATGATTGTCGGACTCATTCCCGCCGACAAGGGCCAGATACTCATCGATGATCTCGACATCACGCATCTGCCCATGCATGGACGGGCCCGCAAGGGCGTAGGCTACCTGCCACAGGAAGCCTCGGTCTTCCGCAAGCTGTCGGTGGAGGACAACATTCTGGCCATCCTCGAGACACGCAAGGACCTGAGCCGAAATGAACGCCGGGAGAAACTTGAAAGCCTGCTGCAGGAGTTCCACATCACGCACATCCGGACGAGCCCGGGCATGGCGCTATCGGGCGGCGAGCGGCGCCGGGTGGAGATTGCCCGTGCACTGGCCACCGAGCCGCGCTTTATTCTTCTGGATGAACCGTTCGCCGGGGTGGACCCCATATCTGTCGGCGACATCAAGCAGATCATCCAGCACCTCAAGGAACGTGGCATCGGCGTACTGATCACCGATCACAATGTTCGCGAAACACTGGAAATCTGCGAGCGCGCCCACATAGTCAGTGAAGGGTACATCATCGCCAGCGGTTCACCGGAAGAAGTGCTGGAAAACCGCAAGGTACGCAAGGTTTACCTGGGCGAGCGTTTCAAACTTTAGTTTGTTCGCAAGCAAGAAATGTGACAGACTTTAGCCCCATCGCCGATCAGGCTTGGTGAGGTTGCACAGTACGCATACATGGTCATGAAAACATCGCTCCAGCTGAAAATCGGTCAACAGCTGACCATGACCCCGCAATTGCAGCAGGCCATTCGCCTGTTGCAGCTGTCCACGCTGGATCTCCAGCAGGAAATCCAGGCGGCTCTTGAGAGCAATCCCATGCTTGAGGTCACCGAGGAGCAACCGGATCAGGCACCGGAACGTGAAGACACCGTCCGCGAGGATGGCAATACAGCGGATACGACCGAGTCTGCCGATCCCCAGGATGCACCGGAAGCCCCGGGCAGCGATGAAAGCTTCAACGAATCCATTCCCGAAGACCTGCCTGTGGACACGGCCTGGGATGACATCTATCAGGGCACGACTCTCAGCTACGGCGGGGCAGCAGGTGACGAAGACTTTGACTTCGAGTCGCGGAACAGCCGCACCGAGTCGCTGAAGGACCACCTGGAGTGGCAACTGAATCTCACGCCCCTGTCTGATACCGATCGCGCCATTGCCGAAATTGTTGTGGATGCCGTGGACGATGACGGCTATCTCACACAGAGCGTCGAAGACATTCTGGATGCCGTCAACCAGGGCCGGGAGGAACCGGTCGAGGTTGATGAAGTTGAAGCTGTACTGAAACGGGTTCAACAGCTCGACCCGGCGGGCGTCGCTGCGCGCGACCTGCAAGAGTGCCTCATGATTCAGCTTGGGCAGCTGCCCGAAGACACTCCCTGGTTGCCCGAGGCGCGCAAGGTGGTTCGCCACTACATTCACTTGCTGGGAAATCGCGACTACGCGCAGGTCATGCGCCGGGCACGCCTGAAGGAGCCTCAGCTCAAGGAAGTGCTGCGCCTGATCCAGTCGCTCAACCCCAAGCCGGGCAGTATTATCAACAGCGGGCAATCCGAATATATCATTCCGGACGTGATCGTGCGCAAAAAGGAAGGGGTGTGGCGCGTCGAACTCAACCCGGAAATTGCGCCACGCATCCGCGTCAACCCGATGTATGCCGGACTGGTTCGCCGAGCGGACAACAGTTCCGACAACACCTTCCTCAAGGATCAGCTTCAGGAAGCGAAGTGGTTCATCAAGAGCCTGCGCTCACGCAACGAGACCCTGCTCAAGGTCGCCACGCGCATCGTGGAGCATCAGCAGGCTTTTCTGGAGCATGGGGAGGAAGCCATGAAGCCGCTGGTGCTGCATGACATAGCAGAAGCCGTCGGCATGCATGAATCCACGATTTCACGCGTCACGACGCAAAAATACATGCACACGCCGCGCGGTGTCTTCGAACTCAAGTATTTCTTCTCCAGCCATGTCAGCACGGACTCGGGCGGAGAGTGCTCTTCGACGGCCATCCGGGCGATGATCCGCAAGCTGATTGCCGATGAGCCCCCGAAGAAGCCGCTCAGTGACAGCAAGATTGCCACCATTCTGGGTGAACAGGGGATTCAGGTGGCGCGGCGAACGGTTGCCAAATACCGGGAGGCCATGAACATTCCGCCTTCGAACGAACGCAAGCGACTTGTGTAGGACAAACTGAAACAGATCAATTCACGGCCCGCCACTTTTGTTATGCTGAATACGGGCCTCAACGAAAAAGAAGGAGCCAGACATGCAAATCAATATCAGTGGTCATCATCTCGAGCTGACAGACGCTCTGAAAAGCTATGTTGAAGAAAAGGTTCAGCGTCTTGAGCGCCATTTCGACCACATCATCGGCATTGACGTGATCCTTTCTGTCGAAAAGGAACGTCAGATTGCCGAGGCCACTGTACGCATCAAGGGCAATGATCTTCACGGCCGTGCTGAAGACAGTGACCTGTACGCAGCCATCGACCTGCTCGTGGACAAGCTGGATCGTCAGCTCGTCAAGCGCAAGGAAAAGGACGTAGCCCGCTCTCACGGAGCCTCCTGAACCGGACGATCCTCATGAGTGATCAATCCCTGACGATTGAGTCCATTCTGTCCCCCGCCCTGACCCGCTGCGGCATGGCGGGGAGCAGCAAGAAGAAGGCACTGGAAGATCTGGCGGAAATGGTCGCCACAAACTTCCCGTCGCTGGACAAGAGCACCCTGTTCAACAACCTTGTCTGCCGCGAGCGACTGGGTTCAACCGGTATCGGACATGGTGTCGCCATTCCTCACTGCCGGCTCGAAAACTGTGACCAGGTCATTGGTGCCCTGGTTACCCTTGACACGCCGGTAGATTACGATGCCATCGACCAGCAACCGGTCGATATTCTGTTCGCACTGATCGTGCCTCAGGAGGCAACGGGTGAGCACCTTGATCTGCTCAGCCAGCTGGCAAGACGCTTCAACTCTCCGACCTTTCGAGAGGCCATTCGGCGGGCTGACTCGGATGAGGCCCTGCTGCGCACAGCCCTTGAAAGCCCTGCACCGGAGGCCTGATGGATCTGGTGATCGTCAGTGGCCGGTCCGGATCGGGCAAGAGTACTGCGCTGGATGTCCTTGAAGATATCGGATACGACTGCATTGACAACCTTCCCGCGGACCTGTTGCCACAGCTGGTTCAGAAGGCGCGCGACAGTCGTCAGGCGGATCCGCCGCGCCTGGCTGTCGGCATTGATGCACGCAACCTCACCGGCAACCTGGATGATGTCCCGGAGCTGATTGGCTCGCTTCGATATGACATCCGCGTGTCCGTACTTTATCTCGATGCCGATGATGACATTCTGCTGCAACGCTTTCATGCGACCCGAAGGCGCCACCCGCTGACGCGACATGGCTTGTCACTGACGGCCGCCATTGGTGCCGAACGGAAACACCTCAATGCCATTGCCAATTGTGCCGATCACGTCATTGATACCACCACACTGTCTCTGTATGAACTGAGAGACTGCGTCAAATATCTGGTGGCCGGTACCGAGACCCAGCAGCCCGAGCTCATCTTTCAGTCCTTCGGATTCAAATACGGCATTCCGCGTGACTCGGACTATGTCTTTGACGTGCGCTGCCTGCCCAATCCCTATTGGGCACCCGAACTCCGTAGTCAGACCGGCAAAGACCCCGGCGTCATCAGCTTTCTGGAGTCGCATCCCGATACGCTCGACATGGTCCGAAGCATTCAGCACATGCTTGAGCGCTGGCTACCCGCTTTCGAGACCAACAACCGGGCCTACCTGACCATCAGCATTGGATGTACCGGTGGCCAGCACCGCTCTGTCTATGTCTGTGAAAAACTTGCCGAAATCTTCCGTGCCACGTATGCTACCGTCAAAATCAGGCACCGGGAGCAACGTGACGAATGATCACAGAGCGGATTGAAATCATCAACGAACTCGGCCTGCATGCCCGTGCAGCGAGCAAGCTGGTGAGTACCGCTTCCCGCTTTGCTGCCGACCTGAAGCTGACCAAGGACAACCAGACCGTGGACGCCAAGAGCATCATGTCTGTCATGATGCTGGCAGCGAGCAAGGGGACCTGGCTTGAAATCACGGCTCAGGGTGATGACGCGGAAGAAGCGTTGGCCGCGTTGCGCGAGTTGATCAACGACCGTTTCGGCGAAGAAAAGTAACCGGGCTTCCGGTCAGACAACACCATGACAGAGACCTATCCCAAGAACAAGGCCCGTGCACGCCTGCGTTCACTTGCAGAGGCATTGGACAGTGGTGCCCTGGCGCAGGTCTCTCGCATCCTCAATGAGGACCTGACACCCGGCGATATCGCCCATCTGCTTGAATCCTCGCCCCCCAAGGAACGCCGCCTCCTCTGGAGCCTGATGGATCGGGAGCTGGAAGGCGACGTTCTGGCGTATATTGATGACGACATTCGCGCGGAGTTTCTCGCCGACCTCGATGCACAGGACGTCATCGAACTGACCGAGGACTTCGAGGTCGACGACCTCGCTGACTTGCTTCAGCAACTGCCGGAGAGCATCTACCGCGAGGTGCTCTCCTCCATGGACGAGCACGACCGGCAAAGGGTCGAGGAAGTCCTCTCCTACCCGGAGGATTCCGCCGGCGGCCTGATGAATACGGACGTGGTCACTGTCCGTCCGGACATTACCGTTGACGTGGTCCTGCGTTATCTGCGCATGCACAAACAGCTGCCACCCATGACGGACAGCCTGATCGTGGTCAGCCGCAAGGACGAATACATTGGCATTCTTCCGATCACGCGTCTGCTGGTGTCCCAACCGGCCGCGACCGTGCGGGAGATCATGCGCACGGATATCGAACCCATTCCGGTAACGCTGCTCGATCGCGAGGTGGCGAACCTGTTTGAGCGTTATGACCTCGTATCCGCACCGGTGGTGGATGAGCGGGGACGCCTCGTAGGGCGAATTACCGTTGACGACGTGGTCGATGTGATTCGCGAAGATGCCGACCATGAAATTCTCAGCATGGCCGGTCTTGACGAAGACGACGACATGTTCGCGCCCATCGTTCAGACCGCAAAGAACCGCGCGGTATGGCTGGGTATCAACCTGATCACGGCTTTTGTGGCCTCTGCCGTAGTCGGTATGTTCCAGGCCACCATCGACAAGGTCGTCGCCCTGGCCGTACTCATGCCCATTGTCGCAAGCATGGGCGGTATTGCCGGCAGCCAGGCGTTGACCTTGGTCATTCGGGGGATGGCAACCGGCAAGGTCGGCTCTTCCAATCTGGGCTGGCTGATCAACCGCGAGTTTGTGGTAGGCGTACTCAATGGACTGCTCTGGGCCGTCGTGGTGGCGATCGCCGCAATGGTCTGGTTTGATGACTGGACCATCGGCGCTATCATCGCCAGTGCCATGCTGATCAACCTCACCATTGCGGCGCTTTCAGGTACGGTGTTGCCCGTCGTCCTGAAAGCCCTCAAGATCGACCCGGCATTGGCCGGTGGTGTTATTCTGACGACCCTGACAGACGTTGTCGGGTTCATGTCCTTCCTCGGACTGGCCACGCTTGTTTACAGCTGAGATCACCATGAATGATTTTCACGATAGTACACCTGATCAAGCGCATCCCGATGATGAATGGGTGAGCAAAACCCAGCGCAAGCGTGAAGCTGAGGCGCTTCAGAAGCTGGGAGAACGCCTGACCCACCTGCGGGAAGAACAACGCAACGCGCTTCCGCTTTCGGATACCCTGCGCGAGGGCATTGACACGTACCTTCGCATCAAGAGCCACGAAGCCCGGCGTCGGCAATTGCAGTACATCGGCAAGGTCATGAAGGCCGAGAACCTGGACGCCATTCGCGAAGCCGTGGATCGTCTGGACAGCACAACCGAAGCCTATGCGCGTATCCATCACCATGCCGAGCACTGGCGCGCGCGACTGCTCAGCGATGACAAGAGCGCCCTGACCGAGTTTCTGGAAGCGCACCCGGGCCTGGACATCCAGTCCCTGCGCACGCTGATTCGCAATGCAAAAAAGGATCAGGAAACGGGCAAGAACCGGGGCAATCTGAAAAAACTGTATCAGGCGATCCGGGAGGCATCAGTCAATCTGCCGGACAGCTGAATCACTGATCTGCCGCCAGCATGCCATAGCGCCGGTGCACAGCCACCGGCATTGCCTCCCGGACAGCGTGCAGGTGCGCCCTGGCAAGCCGTGAGAGCACCACAGCCCCCTCCTCACTGGCTACAACCTGCTCCGCCAATACCTCGCCATCCGGTCCCGCAATCATGCTATGGCCCCAGGTTTCCCGGCCGCTGGGGTGCCGCCCGCCCTGATTCGCCGCCACGACATAACACTGGTTTTCAACTGCGCGCGTCCTGACCAGCAACGACCAGTGCCGTGCGCCGGTCACCGCCGTGAAGGCCGCCGGTACAGCCACCCAATCGGGCGGAGTCCGATCCTGACGAAGTATTTCCGGAAACCTGAGGTCATAACAGATGATCGGCTGCAAACGCCAACCTCGGTGCCTGACCGTGACAGGCCCGTCGCCGGGTTCATACAGTGCCGACTCCCGATAACCGCCCCGGCCATCTGCAACCTGCGCATCAAAAAGATGCACCTTGTCATAGCGAGCAATCAACGCCCCTTGACTGTCCATGACCAGGCATGCCGAACGAAACCGGTCATGACTTACCGGCGCACCATCCGGGCGGTCAGGCAACGCGACCGATCCGCCCACCACACCCATACCCCAGCGACGTGCCTGACTGCTCAGCCACTCCACAATACCGGGTGCAGCCTGAGCAAGTACATCCCGGGGAGCATCCAGGGCAGCGAAGTTTTCTGGCAACACAACCCAGTCCGCACCGGCCTCTGCTGCCTTCCGCATCAGCACTTCTGCTTGCGACAGGTTGTTTTCAACCTCCGGGCCCGAGCACATCTGTATCGCTGCCACCACAATATTCGTCGTCATTTGGTCTCTCCCTGGGGTGCCTGCGGATTCATGACGTTTTTCAGTGTCACCTTCGGATCTGCGAGCGTACCCTTGACGTCAAAGGTGGCGGTTGTCAGATTCGACAGTGGATCACCCAGCAGTTTATCCAGCAAAAACAGCGCACCGCCCACCTGCGGCGCCCCAAGCAGAATCGCAGCCAAAGGCAGGTTCTTGGATACCGGTAACGCCACAATCATCTGCATGTCGAGCGTATCCTTCACAAGATCCAGTGATCCACTCAGGTTGTAAGCGCTGTTGGGAGTCTGAATGGCCAACGGCTGAGTAAAACGCAGCACACCCGCCTGGATC
>RFIV01000123.1 GCA_003695085.1 Gammaproteobacteria bacterium | reverse complement strand
TTTGCGTGATGATGGCTCGGTAGCAGGTGTCCAGCACTGCCGGGTCATAGGGCGCAGCCCGAAGCGCGTGGCCCCGCTGGGAGAACTCCACGGCGTCCTTGAGGCGGCGGTAGTGGTGAGCGCTGAGGCGTCTGGATTCGAGCGCCAGACGGCGCTCGGCCTGCTCGAGAAAGCCGCTGAGTTCACGTTGGGTTTGCGCGGGCAGAATGGGCCCCAGATGCTTGCCGGTCATGCCCAGGGTCAGGGCTATGAAGCTGGGCATTTTCTCGAAGTCGTAGCGCAGTCCGGCACCGGTGTCGAGCTGCCACCGGAAGGTCTTGCGCTCTCCCCGCTCGCGCACCAGCCCGAAGGGGTTGAGTGCTTCACCGTCCTCATCTTCTTCACCCAACAGAAAGTTGAGATCCCTTTGCACCAGGCGCTGGCAGGTGCTGTCGGACGCACGGGGATCCAGATACTCGCCATCCCTGAGATGCTGAATGATCTCGCCGGTGGTGCGGGGCTGTGCCGCGCGGCTCAGAAACTCGAGAATCGCCAGACGGCGCAGAAAGGTATCCATGGTCATGCCCGATTATTTTTAGGGACGTATTGATATGCGACTGATTATGTCGTTTTGGTGCGTAATCTTCAAACTGTCGAAACACGAACAGGAGAACGCACCATGTATCAGGTCAAGGCCATCAGCAGCAAGGGCACCCAGTTTCGCTTTCGGGTCAAGACGGACAGCATTCACCAGCTTCAGGACATGCTGGATGCCATCTTCCGCGGGCGTACCATGCGCATGGTGCTGGTGCAGCCGGTGTGAGGACGCCCGACTCAGGCGTCCTCGTCTCCCAGCCATTCGATGCGATAGAGGTCTCGGCGGCGATCCAGGTAGTTGCGCACCGAGCCCTCGTTCTGCAGGGTCTGCAGCTTGTTCAGATCCACGTCCACAATCAGGGTCATTTCTGTATTGGGCGTCGTCTCGGCCATGATGGCATCGTGCGGGAAGGCAAAATCCGAAGGTGAGAAGACCGCGGACTGGGCGTACTGAATGTCCACATCATCCACCTTGGGCAGGTTGCCACAGCTGCCGGCAATGGCTACATAGCACTCGTTCTCGATGGCGCGTGCCTGGGCACACCGGCGCACACGCAAAAAGCCGTTCTTGGTATCGGTCCAGAAGGGCACAAGCAGAATCTGCACCTCTTTCTCCGAGAGCAGGCGGGCCAGCTCCGGGAACTCCACGTCATAGCAGATGAGAATGCCCACGCGGCCAAAGTCGGTCTCGAACAGCTTCAGTTCGTTGCCGCCCTGCATGATCCAGTCCCGCTTCTCATGGGGCGTGGGATGCAGCTTGTACTGGCAATCGATGGTGCCGTCGCGTTTGCACAGGTAGGCCACATTGTACAGCTCGTTGTCGTCCCCGATCTCCGGCATGGAGCCGGCGACCACGTTGATGTTGTAGCTGACAGCCAGCCTGGAAATTTCTTCCTTGATCTGCTCGGTAAAACCGGCAAGGAACCGAATGGCATCCACTGAGGTCTTGTGCTCGGCAAGCCCCATCAAGGGTGCATTGAAGAACTCGGGAAAGAGCGCAACGTCGCAGCGGTAGTCGGACAGGGCGTCGATGAAGTATTCCACCTGTTGCAGAAAGTCTTCGACGCTGTTCATGGCCCGCATCTGCCACTGAACCAGACCGATGCGGGCGGTGGTTTTCCGGTTGCCGATCAGCTTGCGCTTGCTGGGTTCGTAATAGATGTTGAACCATTCGAGCAGGGTGGCATAGCCATGGGACTCCTTGTCTTCAGGCAGATAGCCCTTGAGCACACGCTTGACCTCAAAGTCGTTGGCCAGCTGGAAGGAGAGAATCGGGTCGTAGATTTCCTTGCGCTTGACCGCCTCGATGTAGGCCTGGGGGGACATCTTGTCGGCGTAGTCCTGGTAGTTCGGGATGCGGCCGCCCGCCACAATGGCACGCAGGTTCAGGTTACGGCACAGTTCCTTGCGGGCTTCGTACAGGCGTCGGCCCAGCCGCATGTCGCGGTAGTCCGGATCGACGAACACGTCGACGCCGTACAGGACGTCGCCATTGGGGTCATGGGTGTTCAGGTAGGCATCACCGGTAATCTCATCATAGGTATGATCATCGCCGAACTTGTCATAGTCGACGATCACGGACAGTGCGGCAGCGATGACCTGCCCATGATCTTCGATACAGATCTGCCCTTCCGGGAAGGTCTTGAGCATCGCCCGGAACTTCTTTTCCGACCAGGTGCCACCGAGTGTCGAGTACACCCGGTTCATGATGCTGGCGATATCGGGGTAATCGGAGGGCCTGAGATTGCGCAGGATCAGTTTGTGCTGATCGCCATCATCTTCGGCTGGCAGGTTGCGCTCGGGGTTAAGCGGTGTGTCGTTCATACAGGTACTCGTGTCGTGACAGAGACGGAATTCAGAACAGATATTAGCGTGTTCCTGACTATATAGGTAAGTCTGGACTGGCTGGAAAAAATCTGCCGTGTTGCTGGCTTTGACGCTGCCTGGCCCGGAAACGTCACATGGTGGAAAAAATTCAGACCAGATAAGCGCTTTCCAGCCGGGGCCGTACCCAGAAGAGAACCAGCAAACCCGCCAGTGTGTTGGCCAGGGCCATGCCGATGAAGGCCCCCTGGACACCTGCCAGCAGGATGCCGGTCGCTGCAAGGGGCAGTGACAGGACGACCAGTCGGCCGATCTGAAGCCCCATGGCCTTGAAGCCTTCGCCCAGCCCGTTGAAGACGGCGCCTGCCTGGTACACACAGGCCAGCAGGCCCCAGCTCCAGCCGATCCAGTGCAGGTAGCGGGCGATGAGTTCGGCGACCGCCGGGTCGTCGGTGAAAAAGTGGGCCAGCCAGGGGGCCGACAACCAGATCACAGCGTACAGTGCGGCCTGCCAGATCAGCAGGGTGCGGAGGGCCAGGTGCAGGGCTTCACGCACCCGTTCGGGTTTCCCGGCGCCCATGTTCTGTGCGGTAATGGGGGGCAGAATGCTGGAGACGGCCATGGAAGCGATCAGCAGCAGGGCTTCCAGCCGATTCCCGGCGCCCCAGGCGGCAACGGCTTCCACGCCCTCCCGGGCCAGCAGCGCAATGATCACCGCGTTGGT
>RFIV01000122.1 GCA_003695085.1 Gammaproteobacteria bacterium | reverse complement strand
CGCCCGGCATACCTGAACATCAAAGGCAAGTCCATGATTTATCAACTGGTCTCCAGTCTAAACCATGATACAATCCAAGGGCCATTAAGAACGGGTAATACAGGCCTTCCATGGAATTCGAAGCCACACAAACGCTGGATGTCAAAGGGCTGCAATGCCCGATGCCACTGCTCAAGACAAAGCTGGCGCTCAACGGCATGCAGGCAGGCGATCGACTTTGGGTACAAACCACAGACCCGGGGTCGCTGCGGGACATTCCGGCTTTCCTGGCTCTGAGCACCCATCAGCTCATTGAGCAGGCTGAGGATCAGGGGGTTTTCCATTTTCTCATTGAATGCCAGGGGCAGAAAACCGGATGCTGAAGATCGTTCGCAACTGGATTCACAAGTACTTTTCCGATGAAGAAGCCATCGTGCTCTTCCTGCTCATGGCCGCCGGGCTGGCCGCCATCCTGCTGCTCGGCCCGATGCTCAAGCCGGTTCTGGCAGCCGTCGTCATCGCCTACACCCTGCAGGGACTGGTCAGCCGACTTGAACAGTGGAGGGTTCCACACCTGCTGAGCGTCATACTGGTTTTCATTCTCTTCCTGACGGTCACCCTTTCGTTCACGCTGGGCCTGCTGCCGCAGGTATCACGACAAACCAGTGCGCTGATTCAGGAAATGCCTGCCATGCTGGCAGATCTGAAGGTCTGGATCAGCCAACTGCCCCAGGCCCATCCCCAGTTCATTTCGCAGAATCTGGTGGATGAACTGGTACGGCAGCTGACCTCGACCGTCACCAGCATGACACAGGAAATCGTTTCCTTCTCGGTCACGCACATTCTGTCGGGAATTCCCGCATTCATCGGCTTCCTCATCTACGCCATTCTGGTGCCGATACTGGTTTTTTTCTTCCTCAAGGACCGGGAGCTCATCGTAAGCTCCCTGACGGCATTGCTGCCCAAGCAGCGCACGTTGATGAAGCAGGTATGGGCCGAAGCCAACGCGCAGTTCGCCAATTACATCCGTGGCAAGGTGGTTGAAATCATCGTTGTCGGAGCGGCGACCTGGGTGGCGTTCGCGGTGATGGGGCTCAACTATGCAGTCCTGCTCTCCATACTCGTCGGCCTGTCCGTGGTTATCCCTTACATTGGTGCCGCGGTGGTGACTGTTCCCGTCGCCCTGATCGGACTGTTCCAGTTCGGCTGGACGCCCGATTTCTTCTGGGTGCTGGCGCTGCACCTGATCATTCAGGGCCTGGATGGCAATGTGCTGGTGCCGCTTCTGTTTTCCGAGGTTGTCAACCTGCACCCGGTCGTCATCATTATCGCAGTCTTGCTCTTTGGCGGGCTCTGGGGATTGTGGGGCGTGTTCTTCGCCATCCCGCTAGCGACGTTGATCAAGGCCGTCATCCGGGCCTGGCCCGTAAATCCTTCCGGTCAGGCAGCGGACTCACCCTGATTGCTGAGTCAGTTGTCACGATGCCGCTGCCAGGCACTGGCCTGTGCGGTTTTGGTCTTTTCACCCAGAATCTCGGCCTTGAGCGTGCGGCTGACGGGATGATCACCCACCCAGATGGCGAGCATGGCGCGGTAGAAGGCCTCTCCCGGTATAATGCCCTTGTCCACGCCGGCAACTGTCACGCGCGTCCCCACGCCTGGCAGATAGTCGATATAGCATTCATCCCCTTCGTGGAGGGTCCCGTCAAACATGCTCAGAAACTGCTCCACGCTGGGCTTGAGTGACTTGTAGGCCTCATCGGTTACATTCAGCACCAGTGCGTCGCGCAGCGCACGCGCAACCTTGCGCGCGCTGACACGGTTGAGCAACACGTGAAAGAGCATGCGCTTGCTTTCCTGACTGTTCATGACCTGCGCCGGATCATCACTGGGATTCTCCAGATAGAGCGCCCCGACATAGGTCTTGACGATCATGAACGTGCGCCGCAAACCGGCGCCATTGAGTGAAAGGACCGGCCCGTTCGGAGCCAGACGCACCTGCTCCTTGAGCGTCACGCCACTTACTTCACGCGCATCAGTGTGCGAGGTGGCCAGCAGGGTAACCAGAGAGAGTACAATCGCGGGAAAAACGTGAGGGACCATGGCGTGCTCCGTGGACGTCAGCCTTTGTTATTATCCGTAACAGTCTATGACGCATTGTAATTGACTCTGGACTGCTCAGAATGTGATCGCCTTCACGAAGGCTCGCCAGGGGTCCCGTTATGTGATCCTGTCCCTGTTTTATCTGCGGATTTTACAATTCAGGACAAATGACGGCGCGCGGCTTCAAGCACCGCGTCCACGTGCCCCTTGACCCGTACTTTGCGCCAGGCCTCCAGAACCACGCCTTCTGCACTCACCAGAAACGTTGAGCGCTCAATGCCCATGTACTCTCTTCCGTAATTCTTCTTGAGCTTGATGACATCGAAGGCCTTGCAGACGATTTCATCCGGGTCACTGACAAGCTCGAACGGAAAGCCGTGCCTGGCCCTGAAGTTTTCATGCGTGCGCAGGCTGTCCCTGGAGACGCCGAAGATCTCGCACCCCAGGGCCTTGAACGATTCATAGTGATCTCTGAACTCCTGGCCTTCCTGCGTGCACCCCGGGGTGTTGTCTTTCGGATAGAAATAAATGATCCAGGGGCGCCCCTTCAGCGCTTCGGTATCGAACAGGGTGTCCGAAGTGGCCTGCGCCTGCAGGGCCGGAACCTGACTGCCTACTTCCATCTTGAAAGTCTCCTCCACAAGCAAACAGTTAAAAAAGCTGGCACCCGCCGCTCAGTATGGGCGGGCCGGCTCCAGAACCGCATCCAGATTCAGGTCGTCACAGAACATCAGGAACTCCTCCCGCAGACGACCGATGGACGCATCCGCCGGAACATTGACCGTCATGGTCAGGTTGAACATGGTGGTACCCGTATGAGGCGCCGCGTAGGTGCTGGTTTCCAGCGCTTCGATATTGATATGACGTTCGGCAAAGAAGCGTGAAATCTCATGCACGATACCCGGGTGATCAAGCGCCACGACGGATACGTTGTAAGGGACACGGGTTTCAGCAGGCTTGCGCTCGGTGCGGCGTACCAGCGTATTCAGGTCCAGTTTGCGAGCCACCGCGGGTACGGCCGCCTCCAGCTTGGCCACTGCGTCCCAGGTCCCGGAAACCAGCATGATCACGGCAAATTCTCCGCCCAGCACAGCCATGCGGCTGTCAACAATATTGCAGCCAAAATCCGTACAGACCTTGGAGAGCTCGTTGACGATGCCCGGCTGGTCGGTTCCCAGCGCTGAAATCACCAGAAGTTGTTCTTTTTGAACGGGTTGAGGATCTGTCATACGGGTTCCTGTACACTTTTTCCTGAGGTTCAGAGGCCATGGTGGAGGCTGGCGTGCCCGGAGTCAAGCGGCTTGACAAGGCCGCCCGTCGCGCCTATCATTCCTGCCCCGTAGCGCTTCAGGTGCTACGTACAGGTTCCCCGATAGCTCAGTTGGTAGAGCAAATGACTGTTAATCATTGGGTCGCTGGTTCGAGTCCAGCTCGGGGAGCCAACTTCTGGTTCGGGGTATAGCGCAGTCTGGTAGCGCGCCTGCTTTGGGAGCAGGATGTCGGGAGTTCGAATCTCTCTACCCCGACCACCCTTCCCCCTCGTTTCTCAGCTTTCCGGCACCCCAGCACAGGCAAAGAATGCCTTCAGTGCGTCGTGCATGGCATGAATGTCCTTCCAGGCCGCCATCTCGCGTGCCGAGTGCATCGCCAGTTGCGGGACACCGATATCAAGCGTGCGCACCCCCAGCTCCGAGGCCGTAATGGGGCCGATGGTGCTGCCGCAGGCCATATCCGAACGCACCACGAACGCCTGCACCGGCACGGACGCTTCCGCACACAGGGCTCTGAAGAAGCCGGCCGTTACACTGTTGGTGGCATAGCGCTGGTTGGCGTTGATCTTGATGACCGGGCCGCCTCCCATTTTCGGCGCATGCCCGTCATCGTGCCGATCCGCATAATTGGGATGAATGGCATGGGCATTGTCCACCGAAAACAGCATTGAGCGTGACAGCATCTTCTGCAATGCCACGTCCGAGTCGCCTGCCAGGCGCATGAGCACCTGTTTCAGGAACGGTCCCTGTGCCCCTTCCGCAGACTGGCTGCCCACCTCTTCGTGATCATTGAATACCAGCAGCGACGGCTTCGACAACCCGGACGCCAGCAGTGCCTCCACGCCCAACGCACAGCTGAGCAGATTATCCAGCCGGGCACTGAGCAGGAACTCCTGGTGCACGCCTGCCACGGCGGACGGCTGAGCATCATACAGTGACAACTCAAAATCCAGCACCTGCCCGGTTTCCCCTTCTGCATCACGCACCAGGCCCGCCAGCCAGCTTTGCGTCACCAGCGCCGAGTCTCCGGCCAATGAGGTAATGGCCGGCATCTGGGTCTGCGGGTTGACCGCCCCCTTTTCATTCACTTCCCGGTCGAGGTGGATGGCAAGACTGGGAATCACGGCAACGGGCTGACGTGTGTCAATCAGCGTGTGCCGCAACCGCCCGGCGGTATCTTGCCAGGTAACCCGACCTGCCAACGCCAACCCTCGGTCGAACCAGGGCCTGAGCAGGGCACCGCCATACACCTGCACCCCCCACTGATGGTAGCCATGCCGGGTAGTGTCAGGCGCCGGCTTGAGCCTCAGGCAGGGACTGTCCGTGTGTGCCCCCATGAGCCGCAACCCCTCGTGCGCCCGCTCGGGACAGCAAAATGCAATCAGGCTGCTGTCATTGCGTGTCACGACATAGCGTCCACCCGCGTCCAGGGACCAGTCCTGCCCTTCCCTCAGATGAACAAAGCCCGCCTCAAGCAGTCGCTTCAGCGTGGTCTGCACCGCATGAAAGGGCGTCGGCGATGCGTCCAGAAATGCCTGGATGGCTTCAGGTTTCATTCGGATCTTCTACCTCTGTCTCGTGTTGCTGCTTCGCGGCCAGCGCCCGGGATTCGGGCGCCTGAGCCTTGCGGGCGTTCACTATAACTGACCCCATCCATTTGAGCCATCCGGTCAGCGCAAATGCCAGCCAGAGCGCCCACAGAAGCATGATCACCCGATAAAGCCAGACCGGCACTGACCAGGCACCCAGTTCAGGCAACTGACCGTCCACCCAGTCCACACGCCAGACGAGCTCATGTGCGTGGCTGCCAATACCGGAAACATAATCCGGTGGCAGTCCGGTCAACCCTCTGGGAATCGATGCCAGCACGGCCCCCACGGCGATGACAGTAAGCACACTCAACCCCGCCCAGGCCACCTTGCGGCGCCATCCCTGCAAGCGGACAATACGGGGCGTGCCCCAGGCCACACCATAGACCCAGAGTGCAACCGCAGGAAGCGCACCCACCCAGCCGAGGGCAGCCCCGGTCGCCAGCAGTACCCAGGCCGTGGTGTGCAGCGGGTTGCCGGCATGCCGGCCCAGCACAATCGCCACGGCCAGCAGCGCCAGCCAGGTGCCCCAGAAAAGAATGGCCGGTCCGTCAGTGGGTCCCCACGTCCACAATACCCAGCGGTCTCTTGCCAGGCTCTGGCTATAATGCAGGTTTTGCCAGATTCCGACAAAGTCGAGAGCGGGTGCCCGCATGGCGGCAGACCGTACCGGTGTCTCCCATGTCAGCCTCAGCTGATGCACACCCGGAGGGATCGGCCAGGCGACGACACCCCGGGTTACCCGGGCGGGGAGCGGCTGTCCGTTTAGCCAGGCCTGCGGACGCTCAACGCCCTCGAGGCCGCCGGTGGAAAAGGTTTCCTGAGCCGATGCGCGCAACGTCCACTCCGCCTCGTAATAGTCCCGGCCTCCGCTCCGCACCTGTTGAATCCTTACAGCGTCCACGTTCAGGTATTGCCCTGTGAGCAGCTGTGCCGGTTGTATGTCCAGTTGCAAGCGCTCGCCGGGCTCAGGTTGCCAGGTCGGCTGCCACTGCCCCCCTGGCCCCATCCAGCGCCCGGGAACCGGTCCGCTCCACTTCACCTGCCAGCGGGCGTCCGCCCGCAGCGACCAGGTTTCAACCCGCTCCGACAGGGGAGGCGCCTGCAATGTCAAACCGCTGGTGGCGGGCAGCGTGGACGTCCAGCCAACCCTTGACTGCCCGTCACGCAGCGTCAGGCGCACCGCACCGTCTTCACGCGACAAGTCGGTCAAGGGTGCCTCGCCCTTGAGCAGAGGTACTCGCACTTCCACATCGCCCCTGAGCGGTGCGCGTCTCAGCACCCAGGTCTGCACGCGCCAGGCGCGCCCCAACTCCAGCTCACGTACAACTTCCACGTAAGGCACAACTTCCGGAGCCGCAAATGCCGGGCGTGGCTCAGCTTCCCGGGCTGGAAGCGCCAGGCGCGTCAGGGTCAGCGTCTGGCCTGCCAGTTGTCGCCCGCGCACCCCCTCCACTCGCCAGTCGCGCACCTGTACAGCCAGGTCAGTTGGCGAGTCGGGCCAGCTCAACGTCAGCCGGTCCAGATCCTTCAACGACAGATTCAGTACCCATTCATGCACCCCCGCCGGTACGCGCACCCAGTGGTCGCCGGCAGCATCCCTCCAGATCTGGCGCACGGGGGTGCCATCCAGAAACCAACGGACAGGCATCTGACTGTCTGTCACGCGGGGCAAGCGCATCGCACGCGCCTCGGCGGCGGCGACAGACAAGGACAACGAAAGACTGTAGGCGTCCACCACCATTTCGGCATGCCCCGTGGTGACACAATCCGGATGGCACGAGGCCGGGCGCAGCAGCTCTGCTTTCAGCTCATCCAGCATCGCTTGCGGCGGGTATTCACCCGCGTGGGCTTCAGGCGGATGCCCACTAAAAAGACAGAGTGTCACCAGCAGCATGCTTGCTGCGCGCAGCGTTCGACTGCGCATCACCAAAACGGCAATCAACATGGAGAGCAATGCCAACAGCGTGACCCTCAGGGCGCGAACACTACCTTCCCCAAGCCGCCAGACCGAAAGCGTCGTGTCCCCCCCTCTGAAGAGCGTCACCTCCGCAGAGGTGTAGCGACCGGCAGGCAATCCCGGGCCCACTTCCACAGGCAGGCTTTCCGCTGCCACCGGCTTTTCATGACGATCCTCGGGTACGGACTTGCGCACCGCACTTTCCGCCATGGAGGTCATTACCGCCGCTTCACGGAGTGTGGAATCGGCGGACAGAGACGGCCACGCAGGTTCGTGATAACGCTCATCCAGCTGCGGATACAGCAGCTTCTGAGTCTGCGAAACGCCGAAGATAACCACCTGTATTGCCAACACCCCCCAGGCTACCGCTTTCAACCGTACAACCCAGCGCTCACTGAGCGGGCCGGCAACCGGCAGTGCATAAGCCACAACCAGCAGCAACCAGATCCATACAGGTGCAAAGCGTTCCTGCCAGGACAGGATGACAACGGGAATGGCCAGCACCCCGGCCAGCACACCAAACCGCCGACCAATGGCCAGCACAATGAGGGATGCAAAAAACAGGTCCCAGAGTGACCAGCGGGACATCCAGGTGCCCCGGGCACTACCCGCTCCACCGACCGCAATCAAACGCTCTCCAACCGGTACATGCAAGCGAAGCCGGTGTTCCTGCAAAGGTTCGCTCAGCGGATTGCCAGACAGCGTTGCATGCCGGGCAGTCGATGGTGTCTGCAGCATGCCGGTGACCGTCAGATCCAATTGGGCACGTGTCAGTGGCAGGCGATAGTGCCCCCCTGCCAGCACCTGAATGGGTACAGCCTGACCTTGTGACTCAGCTCTCAGGGGCTGCCAGTCCCGCTGCCAGTCCAATGCGCCGGTCGCACCTGCCTGGCCGGTCAGCCGGGTATGCCAGAGCGGCCGAAGGGATTCAGCCACCCACCAGATGTCCGTCTGTGCACTGAGTTGCAGAGGCGGCATGGATACGGGTTCTTCGCTGAGCGACAGGCTCAGCCCACCGGTTGCGTCAATCTTCCACGCCCCCCACCGTCGCCAGGGTTCCGGCACCGCCGCCTGCCCCGGATCGACGGCACTGCCTGAAACGGACACTCTGCCCGCCCGGGCTGCGGGATCCACCGACCAGATCTCCTGTTCCGGCCAGGGCGCGCCTGCGCGAATAGCCGGTATCTCACGGATATCCGAGAGCGCGCGCAGCCGAGCCTGGATATCCCAGCGTCCCGCCGCAAGCTGAACCGTAATTCGGCCATCATCCTCCAGCCTGGCCGGCAAGGGCGACTCCAGTGCCATGAGGGTAAATCCCTCCGGCACCAGGGGCCCCAGCGTCATGACTCCCGTGGCCGCGCTGCTTTCAACCTGAATGCGTGTCTGCAGGGTTGCGGGCCGCTCGAGCGTCAGCAAGCGAT
>RFIV01000121.1 GCA_003695085.1 Gammaproteobacteria bacterium | reverse complement strand
GCCCACCTGTCCGCAATGCCATCAGGGAAGCAGCCCGAAAAGAGAAGATTCCCGAGGCCAAGGCCGAAGCACGGGCGTTGAAGTATGCCGACGAGATCGCTTCCAACCTGTCGATTGCCACCATCCGCTTTCTGGAAATCCTGCTCACATGGGTCTGGAACAAGATCTATAACGGCGTGCGCGTCCATGGTCTTGACCGGGTCAAGGAAGAAGCCGGGAAGGGAGCCGTGGTCTACGTCCCCTGTCACCGCAGTCATATCGACTATCTGCTGCTGTCCTATGTGCTGTACAAGAATGGCCTGAGCGTTCCCCACATTGCTGCCGGCATCAATCTGAACATGCCGATCGTCGGGGGTATCCTGCGTCGCGGAGGCGCATTCTTCATGCGGCGCAGCTTCCGCAACAACAAGCTGTACGCAGCGGTTTTCAACGAGTACATGCACAGCATCTTTACCCGCGGCTATCCCATGGAGTATTTCGTGGAGGGTGGCCGCTCAAGAACCGGCCGGACCCTGCCTCCTCGCGCAGGCATGCTGCTGATGACCGTGCGCAGTTTCCTGCGCGATCACAACAAGCCCATCATCTTTGTGCCGGTCTACATTGGCTATGAAAAGGTAATGGAGGCACGCACCTACCTCGGAGAGCTGAAGGGCAAGAAAAAGGAAAAGGAAAATGTCTTCGGACTCATCCGGTCCGTCCGCAATCTGCGCAACACCTTCGGTCAGGTCAGCCTGAACTTTGGCGAACCTTTCCGTCTGGGAGATTTGCTGGATCGGGTTCATCCACAGTGGCGGGAAGAACCGTTTGATCCGGAAAGCCGCCCGGCCTGGCTGCCGGGTGCTGTCGAAAGTCTGGCAGACGAGATCGCCGTGCGTATCAACAATGCAACGGCCCTCAACCCGGTGAACATGATTGCCACCGCCTTGCATGCCACGCCGCGCCAGGCCATGGATGAAAGACTGCTCAAGGAGCAGCTGGAAACACAGATCAACCTGCTCAGAGCCCTGCCCTACTCGCCTGACATGTCGTTCCCGGATACCGAGCCCGCCACATGGGTCGATTACTGTGCAGACATGGGTGTGGTTCACCGGCAGTCTCAAAAGCTCGGCGATATCATTCTGATGGATGATCTGAACGCCATCCTGACCACGTACTACCGCAACAACGTCCTGCATACGCTGGCGCTTCCGGCCATGATCGCCTGCCTGTTCGAAAACAATGCGGCGGTCAGCCGTGAGCGTGCGGTGTGGCTGGTCAGTGCCACCTATCCGTACGTGCGTTCCGAACTGTTCATGCGCTGGCCGGACGAAGAAGTCGACCCGGTCATCGAATCCTGGATTGATGTTCTGGTTGATCAGGGCCTGCTCATCGCCGAAGGTGACCAACTGTACCGCCCGGCTACCGGATCCCGTGAATCCGTGCGCCTGAGCTATCTGGCTCAGGTCATCATCCCGACGCTGGAACGTTATTACATCGCGATTGCCATACTGCGCAAGCATGGCTCCGGAACACTGACCGCCAGCCGCCTGGAAGAACTGAGTACGCTGATGGCCGAGCGCATGTCCATCCTGTACGGGCTCAATGCACCTGAGTTCTTCGACAAGATGCTGTTCCGCAACTTCATTGCCAAACTGCGCAAGAAAGAACTGCTCAGCGTCAATGAGGACGGTCAGCTGGCCTACAGCGAGCGCATTGAAGAGGTCATGGATGCAGCGCGGTTCGTACTGGATCCCGCCGTGCGCCAGAGTATTCTCACCATCACCACTCAGGCGGAAACAGACTGAGTTCAAACGGTAGATCTGTTCCCGGACGGGCGTTCCGGGAGCAGAACCCGGCCTGTGTCACAGATTGTTACAAAGTGTGCGCGTACTATTATCCGGACACTTGTACAGTTTTCAGGCACAACAATGACAACAGATGCCCTGACCCGCGCTTCGCTGCGCTCTGTTCTTATCGTCGATGATCATCCGCTGGTGGTGGATGGCCTCAGTTTCGCACTTCGACACAAGCTGCCGGGCACCCAGGTATCCCATGCCGGCAGCCTGTCCGATGCACTGGCCTGGCTGGACCAGCACAGGACACCGGATCTCATCCTGCTGGATCTGAACCTTCCGGATGCGGATGGTCTGAACGCATTGCGATCCCTGCTTGACCGGGGAGAGGACCTGCATGTCGTGGTCCTGTCCGCACAGGACGACCGGAACTCGGCAGAACGGGTGTTGTCTGCCGGTGCACACGGCTTCATCTCCAAGAGCACCGACAGCCAGAAAATTCTCGACGAAATTGCAGCCGCGCTCGACCATCCGCTGCTTTCCGACACGAGCTGCCCGCAGGCATCGACGGAGTGCGCGCATCCCCCCAGACTGACACCAAGACAGCAAGAGGTTCTGGCATTGTTGGCGCTCGGATATCCCAACAAGCGGATATGTCAGCAGCTGGGTTTGACAGAGGACACGGTCAAAACACACCTGAAAGCCTTGTACCAGGCCCTGAACGTTCACAACCGTACGGAGTGTGTGGCAGTTGCTGCGCGCCTGCAGCTTCTGCCCCCCTTTACATTAACGGGTACAGCACCTTGACGGTGCGCCCGTTGTCAGCGAAATGCACACGCCGACACAGGGAAGCCACCAGCATCAAACCGCGTCCGAAGGCTGCCTCACTATCTTCCGTGTGCCGGGTCAACCGGTCTTCTACCGGGCGGGTATCAAACCCACGCCCGGTGTCGGTGACCTGAATCTGAACAGCCGGTGCCCCCTCTGTCTGCACCAGCGCCAGCCGAACGGACACCTTGCCTCGCGGCAGCGCTGACAATCTCTCCTCACGCAGGCGGTAGTACTCGATCATGCCGTCTTCTGCTTGCTTGAGGGCTGAATCCAGCTCCAGAAGTCCATGTTCCAAGGCATTGGAAAACAGCTCATTGAGGATGACCTTGATATTGCCCTTGTGCACACTGAACGCCCAGGGCAACGGTATCTGATCCACCATGTCAGACACGGGATCCGGACGTGCCCGAATGGCTTCAGCCGTCCAGCTGTAACGCATTTCCCAGGGAATGAGCGCCTGCTCCGGCAACCGCGCCGGTGCGGATTCCAGGGCTTCCGTGACAGTCATGAGCGCCATGGAGACGTCATCCTGGGCCTCCTCATCCCCTGCAAATGCACGCCAATCGTCAAGCACGTGATCAAGCGTCAGCGGCGCGTCGGCACGACTGACGCTCTCCAGCAGCCTCGCTTCTCCGTACATGCCCTTTTCGTCATGCCGGCTTTCAATCAGCCCGTCCGTCATCACCAGCAGCTGGTCACCCGGCTGGAGCACTCGCTCCTCCACCGCCGCATCAAACTTGCGACCGGGCAGGATACCCAGCGCCATATGGCGCGAGGACAAGGGCTCCACCTCACCCTTAGCATGCCTGAGCAAGGCGTCCGGCAGGCCACCATGCCAGATCCGAACGGTGCGCCCGTCTTCCAGCATTTCCACCAGCGCAGCCGCGCAGAACATGAAATCCGGGAGCGCATCCACCAATGCCCGGTTGATCTCCCGGGCAATATCCCCGGCGGGAAACTGCTTGGCAGTCATGGCAAAGAACACCTTGCTTGCAGGGAATGCCCCCACAGACGCGGGAAGTCCGTGTCCCGTAAAGTCGCCGACCAATACATACCAGCCTCCCAGCGGACGACGCACGGAGAGCACCAGATCACCGTTGAAGCCTGTCATTGACCGCGAGTAGCACGTGACACCGGGAATATCCCGGTCACACGGCTCGACGATCCGCTCCACAACATGGCGGGCCAATTCCATCTCGGCTTGCATGTCCTGATTCAGCCGTGCAAGTTCTGCACGCTGCTTCTCCGCTTGCAGGGCCAGCGCCCGGGTCCGACCGTGCGCACGAATCCGGGCAGCCAGCGTCACTGGATCTACATCCTTGTTGACGAAGTCATCCCCTCCGCACTCCAGGCACTGACTCAGCGCCTCCCCCTCGGACAGCCCTGTCATGAAAATCACGGGGCGATGCACAGTGGACAGCGCCTTGATCTGCCTTGTCGTCTCCATTCCGTCCATGCCGGGCATGACCACATCCATGAGCACCACATCAGGATCATCCTCGACGACCCGTTTGATTGCCTCCTCCCCGCTGCCTGCAGTGAGGCAGATCATGCCCGCCTCTTCCACGTAAAGGCGGATCAGGTCACGAATGTGAACCTGGTCATCCACGACAAGGACACGCATGGCTCATCCCTCCAGGGTGAACATCTTGTCAAAACGACTGATCTCGAGGATCTTGCGAACTGTCGGCTGTGCCCGTCGCAAGACCACTTGCTTGTCCTCACCCACTGACCGCCGCATGTTCAGCAACATGCCCAGCGCCGAGCTATCCATATGCGTCACGTCCGCCAGATCCACGACATAGGTGCTTGCGTCCGGCAGATCCTGATAGGCTGCCCTGAAATCATGCACGCATTTGAAATCAAAGGTCCCGCTGATGGCCACAACTACAGTGCCAGACTC
>RFIV01000120.1 GCA_003695085.1 Gammaproteobacteria bacterium | reverse complement strand
TGGAAGAAGTAGTTGAAGCCCACATCGTACAGGGTCGCCGCCGATGCAAAGCTGGAAATGTGCCCCCCCAGGTCGCCCGGCCGCTTGTTGGCGCGCAGCACCATGGCCAGCGCATTCCAGCGGACCAGCGAGCGAATGCGCCGCTCCATGAACAGGTCGCCCGGCATGCGCGCTTCCTGGAGCACCGGGATGGTGTTGCGGTAGGGGGTGGTGATGGAATACGGCAGCTGTGTCCCATCTCGGGTGGCACGCTCGGCCAGGCGGGTCAGCAGGTAGGATGCCCGCTCGATCCCCTCTTCCTCGAGAACGGATTCCAGGGACTCCAACCACTCCTGGGTTTCAATCGGATCTGCATCGTCGTGCATAAGAGGCTACTCCTTTGAGAGCTGGATGGTTCGTTTTCTTGTAACTACTGCATGCCCGGCGGCACCTTGTGAGCGCTGCCGGACGGTATCCGGAGTCCCCAAACCGGCCAGAGGCCGAATCATTCAGGCAGGCTGTCGTTATTTTTCGTCAAGATTCTGCAAGCGCCGCAGTGAGCGGTCGTTGCGGGTCTCAGCCTTGCCTTTCTCCAGCAGCACTTCTTCCACGAACGCCAGGTGTTCGTGTGCCGCCTGGCGGGCCCGTTCCGGGTCTCTCGCCACCACGGCTTCCATCAGCTGCCGGTGTTGTTCCTTGATGCGACGCTTGAGCGCTTCCTCCTTGTAGAGAAAGTGCAGATTGCTCACGATATGCTGCTTGAGCAGGGTGAACAGCGCGCGCATGGTGTGAAGCAGCACCACGTTGTGAGCTGCCTCGGCGATGGACAGATGAAATTCGGCATCCGCCCGGGCTTCATTTTCGGAGTCCTTGACCTCGTGAAAATGCAGCCAGTCGTTATAACGTTTGACAATGATTTCGCGGTCCGCATCCGTGCCTCGCAAGGCCGCATAGTAAGCGGATACGCCCTCAAGCGCATGGCGAAATTCGAGCAAATCGTACTGGCTTTCGGGGTGCGCGTTGATGAGCTCGAACAGGGGTTCGGTAAAGCTGGACCCCAGGTTGGCCGCAACAAAATTACCCCCACCCTGACGGCGCACCACCAGCCCCTTGGCCTCCAGTTTCTGGATGGCTTCACGCACACTCGGGCGTGATACCTCGAACTGGGCCGCCAGCTCACGCTCGGGCGGCAGGCGCTGGCCCGGCTTGAGGCTCCCCTCCAGGATCATCTGTTCAATGCTGTCAGTAATGACATCCGACAACTTGGGCTGTTTGACCGGTCTCACACCTGCCATCTCTTACCACCGGGAGCCTTAAGCATAGTCCAAATCAGCGGTCTGACCACTCATGTGGTCTGACCAATATGCATTGGGTTGGAAAATTACCACATCATTTTTGCATCTGCAATCCTGCCCCGACAAAAGTCTTAGTTCCGCCTGATTGATGGTTTTTTGCTCAGATTCTCCTTGACAGGCCGTTCAACTTCGTTTTATCGTAAAAATGCGTTTTGGTAATTTGGTATTACCAATATACACCCTGACACACTGAATGACAACAACAAGAGGTTCGTACATGAAAGCTCTCAAGACCGCACGACGTTTTCTCGCCCTCCCGCTGGCCGCTGGCATTGCCCTGACTTCCATGGCTGCCAATGATGCCGAAGCCAAGGCAAAGAAAGTGTTGCTCAAGGTCCCTGTTGCCTTTTCCACCAATCTTCCCGCCCTGGGTTCGCCGGTGCTCTGGATCAAGGACACACTCGAAGCCGTGGCCGGTGACTCCATCAAGGTCAAGATCTACGAGCCGGGCAAACTGGTCGCCCCGTTCGAAATTCTGGACGCCGTGTCCACCGGCAAGGTGAACGCCGGTTATTCCACGGCGGCATACTGGGCAGGCAAGATTCCCGCGGCGCCACTGTTCTCCGCCGTTCCCTTCGGACCGGAAGCGCCGGAATATCTGGCCTGGCTGCTGCACGGCAACGGCGGCAAGCTGTACCAGGAAATGTATGATCAGGCCGGCTACAACGTGCACGTCACGCCCTGCTCCATCATTTCACCGGAAACATCTGGCTGGTTCAGCAAACCCATCGAAAAGCCGGAAGACCTCAAGGGCCTGCGCATGCGCTTTCTGGGGCTGGGCGCCAAGGTCATGGAAAAGCTGGGCGTGTCCACCAGCTTGCTGCCCGGCGGCGAAATTTTCCCGGCACTTGAAAAGCACGCGCTGGATGCCACCGAGTTCTCCCAGCCCGCCATTGATGCCCGCCTCGGTTTCTACAAGGTGGTCAAGTACAACTACTTCCCGGGCTGGCACCAGCAAGCCACGGTCTTCGAGCTGCTGATCAACAAGGATGTCTGGAACAAGATGGCACCGGAGCAGCAGGCCGCCATCAAGACCACCTGCATGGCCTCCCTGACCAACTCGCTGGCAGAAGGCGAGGCGATGCAATTCCCGGTCATGAAGGACAACGTCGAGAAGAAGGGCGTGAAGATCATGTACTGGAGCGACAGCATGCTCAACACCTTCAAGCAAACCTGGGACGAAGTCATTCAGGAAGAAGTGAAGAAGGACGCGTTCTTCAAGAAGGCCTGGGATGATATGCAGGCGTTCCGCACCGGATACGACCTGTGGGAATCCTACGCATTTCTCCCTCGCAAGCGCAACTGAAGCAGCTTTGCACTCTCCTTGGGGCGGTTCGCCGCCCCCTTTTTAAAGAATGTTGGTTCAAACATCAGGGACGGGTTCACTCAGTTCCGGAGTTACATCATGACATTTGCACAACCTTGCCTTCGTTGGGCGGACCGGCTGGATAACGGTATCCGCTTCATCGGCCGCTCATTGTCCTGGGTGTATGCCCTGCTGGTGGCCGTCATTATTCTGCAGGTGATTCTGCGCTACGGCTTCGGCCACGGGCTGGTCGCCCTGGAGGAGCTGGAGTGGCACCTGTATGCCATCGGCGTCATGTTCGGGGTCGCCTACTCCCAGGTGCTCGACAGCCACGTGCGCGTGGACCTGTTCCATACCCGCCTTCGCCGTCGTACCCAGCTCTGGGTAGACATCCTCGGCACCGTGTTTTTGTTGATGCCGTTCCTCATCATCGTGTTTCTCAACAGCCTGGATTTTGTTTATGACGCCTGGCGCATTGGTGAAACCTCCGATGCACCGTCCGGCCTGCCCTACCGATGGGCCATCAAGGCGGTGATTCCCCTCAGTTTCGGTTTGCTGTTCATCGCCTCCGTATCGCGCATCTTGCGCTCCGCCGGCGAGTTGATGACCAAGGGAGGTGCCGCATGAGCGTGAACGATTACCTGGTCATCGGCATGTTCGTGACCTTCATCCTGTTACTCTTTACCGGTTACCCCGTGGCCTTTGTGCTGGCCGGGGTGGGCGTGCTCTTTGCCGGCATCGGCTGGTTGTCGGATCTTTACCTCGATACCTGGACCGGCCTGGATTACACCACCCTGGGCCTGATCGTGAACCGACTGTTCAAGATCATGGAGAACTGGGTGCTGGTGGCCCTGCCCATGTTCATTTTCATGGGGATCATGCTTGATCGGTCGGGGGTGGCGGAACGCCTGATGGGCTCCATGCAGTCCCTGTTCGGTCGTGTACGCGGTGGCCTCGCCATCACAGTGACCATGATCGGCATCATTCTCGCTGCGTCCACCGGCATTGTCGGAGCTTCGGTCGT
>RFIV01000119.1 GCA_003695085.1 Gammaproteobacteria bacterium | reverse complement strand
TTCCAGCGTTGCTGGGCCACGTGCGCCTTGATCAACTCCAGGCTCTCGTCGATCAGGTGAATGATCTCCTGGTCCAGCGCCCGCTCCTCATCGGTGACGGGCACTGACTGCTGAACGCGCTCGGCCAGATTGGCAATGCGGTCGGGCGTGAAGTCCTTGAGCAGGTGAATGATGGACTGCACAACCACATCCGTCACGGCACCTTCCAGGACTTCCTCAATGGTGTCCCCCACCACCGGCAAGCGAGAGAAGCGCTGAATGTCTTCGCTTTCGCGTATCGCACGGCGCACACTTTCGCGCACATGGCCGCTGATGGCACCTCCGGACTCTTCCGACTCGATGACCCGCCCGGCTTGGTGCAATATTGATGATATCCAGCGATAGAGTTCCGGTTGCCGGGGAGACAGCACCTCCTCGCGTACCTGGCGAATCAGCGGCGATCCTCGGCGGAGATCTTCCTGTGCATCGCTGAGCACCTTGACCACGATCCGGTCACTCAGCTCCTCCAGAAAGACGTTGTAATAGAACTGCAGAAAGGCAAATACGCGCGTTTGAGTCAGATCGATGACCTCGGCCTTCTGGAGCCGCCAGAGGATGGCTGCAATACGCAGGAAGCGGAATATCCGTGCGCCCGCCACAGGAATGCAACCCACCAGGTCATACCAGTGCAGAAAGGGGAAGAAGTACCAGCGCACATATTCACGGCGCTTGACGGCAATGGCCCAGCGGATAAAAAACTCGCTTAGAAACACGCCGATAAAGCCCAGATCCACCAGTGTAAAATTGGCATGGACGGGGGTGTAGGCCTCGGCGACGGCAGGCATCCAGAGTTCAAGCGCCTGGCGGACGGCCTGAGTGGCATAAAGCGTGTCGAACACCAGCAGGGCCAGATTGAGCACCAAAAGGCCGAGCATGACCAGATCCCAGGTCAGCCAAAGTCCCTCGTGGTGTTCCTTGAGTGCAGTCCGGTTGAAGGCAGCCATAGGGGCGACTGTAACGGCCCCGGCGAATCCGGGCAAGTGTGATCTGTATCCTTGTCTGCCTGCACGGGCTGGTGATACTGTACGGTCGGTTAGGGAGTCACCATACTGAGGTCACATAACAATGCGTATGATCAGAATAATAGGCGCCTGGCTGCTGGTCCTGAGCCTGAGCACCGGGGCTCAGAGTGCAACCCTCAAGGAGGTTGCAGAAGCCATCAAGGCCAAGGATTTTGAAACCGCTCTGGTACAACTGCAGGAAATGGCTGCGGCAGGCGATCAGACCGGACAGTTTCTGCTGGCCATGATGTACGAGAACGGCCGCGGTACGGAGAAGAACGAGGCTGAGGCCCTGAAATGGTACCGGGCAGCCGCCGAGCAGGGCAATGCCTCGGCCATGAACAACCTGGCGCAGTTTTATCTCAAGGGCAAGGGCACCGAAGCAAACCCGGCCGAAGCCGTGAAATGGTTTCGCAAGGCGGCCGAGAAGGGGAATGCCATCGCTCAGTACAATCTTGGTCTGCGCTATGCCAAGGGAGAAGGGGTTGAGCAGGACCTGAAAGAGGCGTTCAGCTGGTATCGCAAGTCTGCGGAACAGGGCAATCGATTCGGCCTGTTCAATGTCGCCTACGCGTACGCGACGGGCGAAGGGGTGGACAAGGACGAGGTCCAGGCCATGAAGTGGGCCCTTCTCAGTGCCGATGCGGGCTTCAAGCGGGGTGCGCAGTTTGCCGCGTTTCTGAAGTCAAAGCTGACCGAGGAACAGGTCCAGCTTGCCCAGGAGCAGGCGCTGGCCTGGAAAAAGGCCAAAAGCCAGGTCGCGGAAGCACCCGCCAACTAAGTCAGCATGAATCGGGGGTGTCGGACGCGTCATCCCCTTGAGCCTGGTCGTCTCCTGCATCGGCCGCTGTGGGGTTGACCGGGAGCGTGATCTGAAAGCACGTCCCTTTGCCCGGCGCACTCTCGACGGTAATGGTGCCCCGGTGGCGCTCGATGATGCCATACACGATGGCCAACCCCAGACCGGTCCCCTGGCCCACCGGCTTTGTGGTGAAGAAGGGATCAAAGATCCTGGCCCTCACGTCTTCACTCATGCCGCTGCCGGTATCCGCCACTTCAATCAGGATGTCCGGTCCGATATCGCGGGTGCGCACGGTAATTGTACCCTGCTTCTTGATGGCCTGGGCGGCGTTGACAAACAGGTTGACGAAAATCTGGCTGATCTGGTTGGGCATGCAGGTCAGCGGGCGACTGTGCTGCAGGTCCCGCTCAACCTCAGCCTTGTACTTGATGGCGTTGTGGGCAATGTTCAGGGAACTTTCGATAATCTGAGTCAGGTCAGCCTGCTTGAAGCGCCCTTCATCCGTGCGGCTGAATTCCTTGAGATCCTGAACGATCTGACGTACGCGCTCCGTCCCTTCCCGGCTCTCGCTGACGATGAGCGGCAGATCATCCATCAGGTAGCGATAGTCGATTTCGTCCTTGAGATCGGCAATGTCAGCGCGGGCCTCATCGGGCAATAAGTGTTCGTGGCGTTCATACAGCTTCAGGAGGCGACGTAGATCATCCAGGTACCCCTCAAGCGTCCCGAGGTTTGAATGAATGAATCCGACCGGGTTATTGATCTCATGGGCAATCCCGGCCGAGAGCTGGCCCAGGGAGGCCATCTTTTCTGATTGCAGAAGCTGCCGGTGGCTTTCCTGAAGCTGCTCATGGCTGGCTTTCAGCTCCTGATTGAGCTTCCGGGCTTCCGCCAGTGACCGGGTCAGGACATTGTTCAGGGAGAGCAGCTGACTTTCCCGGCGTTTGGGTTCAAATTCGGCGTGCCGACGTGCCTTGCGCTCCGCTTCCAGTTGCTTTTTCAGGTCTGCGTCCGGGGTTTCACTCATGCCTTCATCCGTGCGCCATTCTGTTCTTGAAGGTGTATGCCCTTC
>RFIV01000118.1 GCA_003695085.1 Gammaproteobacteria bacterium | reverse complement strand
GAGTCATATGGGCAGTTTGCGTGCGGTGCTGTTGTCCGAGCCGGATCAGAAGGTGGTAGCGGTTCTTCCTCGCGCCTACGTCCATCATTTTCTCCGGGAGAACCCCTCCAAGCGCGAACTGTTGTTGATCTCTGAGCGCCTTGATCAGAGGTATCGGCATCAGATCCTGATTCGTGAAGAGGGGCCGGTGACCGTCGAGCAGGTTAATGGCTGGCTGGACACATTGGAATCGCAGGGATTCTTCGAGACCCTTCGGGAAGAATACGGGCTCGAATGATAAAGCATGTTTGACAGGGCAGGCGCCCTGATATATTGTGCACAATATAATATCGCGCAATAGGAGAGCGTCATGTCCATCTATGATATTGAAGTCACTGACATTCAGGGTCGCACATACCCGTTGAAGGAATATGAGGGCAAGGTCATGCTGATCGTCAATACGGCGAGCAAGTGCGGCTTTACGCCTCAGTTTGAGGGACTGGAGAAGTTGTACCAGAAGTACAAGGACAAGGGACTCGTAGTGCTGGGATTTCCGTGCAACCAGTTCATGAGTCAGGAACCGGGTGACGAGAAGGAAATTGCAGAATTCTGTTCGCTGAATTACGGCGTGACTTTCCCCATGCACAAGAAAGGGGATGTCAACGGGCCGAATACCCAGCCCCTGTACAAGTTCCTGAAGAAAGCAGCTCCGGGACTGATGGGATCGGAAGCGATCAAGTGGAACTTTACCAAGTTTCTGGTGGACCAGACGGGCAAGGTGCTCAAGCGATACCCGCCGACCACCAAACCTGAAGAAATCGAGAAAGATATCCTCAAGCTGCTTGAGGCGTGAACCATGGAATCGCTCCGGCTCGACAATCAGCTGTGCTTTCTGCTCTATGCCGCTTCGCGGCGCATGACGCAGTTGTATCGCCCGCTGCTGGATGAGCTGGGGCTGACCTATCCCCAATACCTGGTCATGCTGGTGCTCTGGGAAGACGAGCGTGGTGAGGGCGTGCCCGTGTCTCATGTCTGCTCGCGCCTGAAGCTCGATACGGGGACGGTGACGCCGCTGCTCAAGCGGCTTGAGGAGCACGGGCAGGTGGCCCGCAGACGGTCATCCGGCGATGAGCGTGTGGTCAGGGTGTATCTGACTGAGGCAGGGCGGGCACTCGAAGCCCAGGCAGCCGACGTGCCTGCGCAACTGTTGTGTCAGACTCGTTCGGAGCCGGAGAGAATCCTGCACTGGCGAAGCGAACTTCAGGCGCTTCTGAGGCAACTTGAGGCGGCATCAGGCTGAGGCGCTGTCACGATCATCCGGGTGCTTTTGTGCTTTGGCTGAGTTGCCGCGGCTGAGCCAGGTCTGCAATTTCCTGAGCAGAACGTCCTTTTCATAGGGTTTGGTAATGTAATCGTTCATGCCTGCGCCAAAGCACTTTTCCTTGTCACCCCGCATGACGTTGGCGGTAACAGCGATAATGGGCGTCCGGTCATACTCCGGGCGTTGCCGTATCAGTCTGGAGGCCTCGTAGCCGTCCATGATGGGCATATGGCAATCCATCAGAATCAGATCGAAATGATCGGTACTCAGAATATCCAGTGCTTCCCGACCATTGTTGGCCACCACCACGTCATAGCCCAGTTTCTTGAGAATGGTGCGGGCGACCATTTGATTCACCCGGTTGTCTTCGACCAGAAGAATGCGGGCGGAAACGGTCTTCAGGGAGGTTGAGTGCTCATCCTTGCCGGATGGCTCGGTTTCTGACGTGCGATCTGCAAGTTGTCTGAGGACCCGGTCGCGGACGAAAGGTGCGCTGAGGACGACCTGAATCCCCATTTTTTCGAGCGCCTCTTTCGACGCGCTGATATGCGTATGCGTGGTCAGAATGACCCTGGAATCTGCCTTCAGGCGCTGATTGATGAGAGGCAGCAGCGCACGTGAGTCAATCACGACGTTGGCCTGCCCGGGCAGTTCGAGGTGGTTGTAATCCAATGACTCCAGGGTGTGATAGCTGTAACGGGTGACCGACGCGCCCCAGTAGCGGAGATAGTGATCGAGTACTTCTGTGAAGGGGTTGCCAGCGCGGGAGATGAGAGTGAAAGGCTGGCCTGCCAGCGGTTTTTCTTCCGGGGTGTCCCGGGCGGGCTCCTCGACAATGGTCAGCGGCAGGGTGACCTGAAAACGGCTGCCCAGGCCAACCTTTGAGCTGACTGTAATCTGCCCATGCATGTGAGATACCAGGTGGCGGCAGAGTGTCAGGCCGAGTCCCGTTCCTCCGTACTTGCGTGTGGTGCCCGCATCGGCCTGAGAGAACGGAGAAAAAATATCGTTCAGTGCGTCTTCGGCAATGCCGATACCGGTATCGATCACCTCAATGAGGGTTTGTCCTGAGGCATCTAAGCGTACCCTGACGGTGACGTGACCTTCTTCCGTGAACTTGATGGCGTTGCTGACAAGATTGGAAATGACCTGACGCATTCGGGTCGGATCGCCCACAAACGTTTCCGGAAAATCAGGTGGAATATCCGTATGCACGGCAATGCCCTTGGCGTGCGCATTGTTGGCCAGCAATCGTGCCGTGTCTTCCACGATCTTGCGCAGGCTGAAGGGGATATGCTCAAGTGTGAGCTTGCCGGCTTCAACCTTTGAGATATCGAGAATATCGTTGAGCAGCTCCAGCAGAGCCAAGCCGGACTGATAGGCGACGTTGAGTTGTTCGCGTTGCCGGTCGGTCAGCGGCTCTTCAAGAGTCAGGCTGATCATGCCCAGCACGCCATTGAACGGCGTGCGGATTTCATGGCTCATGCTGGCGAGAAAATCAGCACGCGATTTGGCGCGCCGAACGGCATCTTCCTTGGCAATGCGCAAGTCGTGGTTGGTTTTGATGAGCTGTCGGTTCTTTTCCGACAGTTCCTTTGTGCGCACCTCGACAATCTGTTCGAGTTGTTCCGAATATCCCTTCAGGCGTGACTCGGCTTGTCTGAGCTTGGCCAGGCTCTGCTCAATGGCCTGAAGTTGCTGATTGGTGGCGCGCACCAATACGCCGATTTCATCGTGCTCATGCCCGGCTGGAACCGGAAGCCTGATTTTTTCGGGCTCGTCCGGGTCAACCTCTGCCACCGCCTCGATCACCTTGAGCAAGGGTTGCGTCAGCATGGTGTAGAAGAGAATGAGCAGCACTGCGGACAGTACGAGACTGCGTACGAAGCCGGAAAGCAGTGTGAAGGCAGCACGTTGCAGAAAATCTGCGCCGGCCGGATAGGTGTCTGCGATGACCGTGAGGTCGCCGAGCTTGACATCGTCCAGTTGCTGAACATACAGCGCCTCGCTGTATGTTCGGTCGCGTCCGAACAGCATGTCGCTCAGCCAGCGATAGTTGGATATATGGCGTTCACGTTGTCGCGTGGCCAGAACCCGCTTGTCGGTGTCAACGATCTCGGCATGGACAATGGCCGGGTGTTTCAGCAGTCCCTCCAGAAGCTCCTCGGCCAGACGGGCATCAATGTTGTAGGCAATCTGGGAGGCGGGGGCATGGCTGATGCTGATGACAGCCCGAATTTCCTTATCCAGGGACGATTTTTCATTCAGGTAGTCGATCAGCACCTGAACCAGGCTGAGCAATATGCCCAGAAACAGGGCGATCAGGACCGCATTGCGGGCCAGCCGGAAGGACAGCCTGTTGGTAAATTTCAGATTCACGCCCGACGTGCCTGATCAGTCGCCATTTGTTGAAGTATAGACGCCATTTGCAGGGGAAGCACAGCTTCAGTCATAGGTCTGCTTTTTCTTCCACGAATCGTCTTCCGAGAGGGCTTTCTCCCATTCTTCATTGAGCTTGGCCGCCTTGTCTTCCTTGGCGGGGGCGGCGGCCCGGAGCGCCTCTTCGGCCTGCTTTTCAAGTTCAGCCATACGTTTTCGATAGACGACAATGTGCTTGGCGGCCAGGGGGTTGTTGCTGAGCTTCTCCATCAGTGCGATGGCTTCGTGGTAGTGGTGAATGGCCACCCGGGGTTTGCCTGAGTCAGCGGCTTTTTTGGCACGGTGGGTGTGTACATCTGCCATGCACTTGGCCATCAGAAAGGCCGTCTGGGCGAGGTGTTTCTTGCCGGTAGCCGGATCCAGCCGTTTCTTCCTGACCTGACTGTCAATGAACTTGTACAGCGCCTCCAGCAATTTACGGATTTCCTTGGCCTTGTCCGGTTGCGTGACCGGCTTGATTTTCACCCCTTCGCCGGCATTGAGATTTTCTCCGTAAGCCTTGAGTGTAATGGCGTGCTCATCGTATTCCGGGCGCGGGTCGATGGTCCGGATCTGATTGAGTGTCTCCTCGGCCTCTCTCAGTATCAGCGCCTTGATGTCGGGAGTGCTGTACTGGGCCGGCAGGTCGGATACCAGTCTCATCAGGCGGCGCAGGCGCTGCTGAAGAGAGTGAAGAAGGCGAGCCTGCTCGATACGTGCTTTTTCGCGGGCGCGCACAAAATAGACAATGACCACAGTGACCAGAACGAGTATGCCAATGGCCAGAGTAACTTGGGTGGCAGTCATGCTGCACGACTTCCTGTTTGTTATCGTTCAGCTGAGTATAGACGATGCTGAGCATCTCGGAAAATACGCTTGACTCGGCGTCACGACGTTACTATCATGCGCCGCATCTTGTCCTTGCGTCCCCTTCGTCTAGAGGCCTAGGACACCGCCCTTTCACGGCGGTAACAGGGGTTCGACTCCCCTAGGGGACGCCACTTTTTCTTGCTCTGTTCGACACCAGTGGTAGCAGTCGGTGCCGGTCCGAAAAAGGGCGGGTGTAGTTCAATGGTAGAACAGGAGCTTCCCAAGCTTCTAACGTGGGTTCGATTCCCATCACCCGCTCCACCTTCATGGCGTTCGATTCAGCCTCTTCTTTTCTGTGCATGGTGCTGCCGGGGCTGGTGAGTCTTGCCCTTCGCGCGACCGCCCGATGCACCTGTTCAGCCCTGCAAACCAAGGCGGTTAGGTAATATCCGCATTGAGCCGGGACGGGCTTTCTGCTATTCTGGCGTCCCATCTTGAGAAGCGATTCTCCCTCCTTTTTCACAGGCTGAAACACTGCAGATTACGGGATTCTCATGACGCGATACATATTCGTCACAGGTGGGGTTGTTTCGTCTTTGGGCAAGGGTATCGCGTCAGCGTCGCTGGCTGCGATTCTCGAAGCCCGGGGTCTGAAAGTTACCATCCTCAAGCTTGATCCATACATCAATGTTGACCCGGGAACCATGAGTCCCTTCCAGCACGGTGAGGTCTTCGTGACGGAAGACGGTGCCGAAACCGATCTGGATCTCGGGCACTACGAGCGCTTCATTCGCGCAAGAATGACCAAGCGCAACAACTTTACCACGGGTCGTGTGTACGAAAGCGTCCTGCGTCGCGAGCGTCGCGGAGACTATCTCGGTGGTACCGTGCAGGTCATTCCGCACATCACGGACGAGATCAAGCGTCGCGTGGTGGAAGGTGCTGGCGACGTGGATGTGGCGCTGGTGGAAATTGGTGGTACGGTGGGGGATATCGAGTCGCTGCCGTTTCTGGAGGCTGCCCGCCAGCTCAAGGTGGATGTGGGATCGCATCGGGCGCTCTTCATGCACCTCACACTGGTGCCGTATATCGCGACTGCGGGTGAGATCAAGACCAAGCCGACCCAGCACTCGGTGAAGGAAATGCGTTCCATCGGTCTGCAGCCCGACATTCTGGTCTGTCGCTCCGAGCATGCCATTGATCTGGCCTCGCGCAAGAAGATCGCCCTGTTTACCAACGTGGATCAGCGTGCCGTCATCGGCCTGGAAGATGCGCGAAGCATCTACGAAATTCCCATGAAGCTGCACGAACAGGGGCTGGATGACATCATCATCGAGCGATTTGGCCTGAGTTGCGGCGAAGCAGACCTGAGCGAATGGCAGCGGGTGGTTGAACTGGAGCGCTCGCCCGAGCACGAGGTGACCATTGCCATGGTGGGCAAGTACATGGAGCTGCTCGATGCCTACAAGTCCCTGATCGAGGCCATGAAGCATGCAGGGCTTCATGGAAAGACCAAGGTGAACATGCGCTACATCGACTCCGAGCGCGTGGAGCGCGAGGGGGTAGGTGTCCTCGAGGGAGTGGATGCCATTCTGGTACCGGGTGGCTTCGGTGAGCGCGGCGTGGAGGGCAAGATTCGAACAGTTCAGTACGCGCGTGAAAAGCGGATACCCTATCTCGGGATTTGCCTTGGGATGCAGGTGGCGGTCATTGAATTTGCACGCCATGTCATGGGGCTGGAAGGTGCAAACAGCACTGAGTTCGACAAGCACAGCGAACATCCGGTCGTGGGTCTGATCACGGAGTGGCGCACGCCTGAGGGAGAGGTGGTCAAGCGCACTGAAGAGTCGGACTTGGGTGGTACCATGCGTCTGGGCAGCCAGGAGTGCCGTTTGGCTGAAGGCTCCACGACAGCAGCCTGCTACGGTTCGACCCGCATTTTCGAGCGGCATCGCCACCGCTATGAGGTCAACGGCCATTATGCGCCCATGCTGGAAGAGGCCGGGATGCGGATTGCCGGTCGCTCCGTGGATGGTACGCTGGTGGAAGTGGTGGAGGTCAAGGATCATCCTTGGTTCGTGGCCTGTCAGTTTCACCCGGAGTTCACCTCCACGCCACGTGATGGCCACCCGCTGTTCTCCGGGTTCGTGAAGGCGGCTCTGACATATCGTCAGGCGCGCAGCTGATCCGGGCGTAGCCGGTGGAAGGATGAATCTGAAGGCCGCTTCTGTTAAAGTAGCGGCCTTCTGTTTTTATGGCACCTACAAGCTATCAGAGGCCTGTACATGACTGAAAAAGTCGTCAAGGTCGGCTCCATTGAGCTTTCCAATTCGCGTCCGTTTGCCCTGTTCGGGGGCATGAATGTCCTGGAATCCCGAGATCTGGCCATGCAAGTGGCAGAGGCGTACGTCCGGGTGACTGAAAAACTCGGTATTCCCTATGTCTTCAAGGCTTCGTTTGACAAGGCCAACCGATCGTCCATCACTTCGTTCCGGGGGCCGGGGCTGGAAGAAGGTCTCAGAATTTTCGAAGAGATCAAGACTACCTTTGACGTGCCTGTGATCACCGATGTGCACGAACCCTGGCAGGCAGCACCGGTGGCGGAAGTGGTTGATATCATTCAGTTGCCGGCCTTTCTGAGTCGCCAGACTGATCTGGTGGTGGCAATGGCCAAAACCGGCAAACCCATCAATATAAAAAAAGCGCAATTCCTGGCCCCCCAGGAAATGCGACATATTCTGCGCAAGTGCGAAGAGGCGGGGAACGATCAGCTGATTCTGTGTGAACGGGGCAGTTGCTTCGGCTACAACAATCTGGTGGTGGACATGCTCGGCTTCGGCGTCATGAAGCAGATGGGCTATCCGGTGTTCTTTGACGTCACGCACGCGCTGCAAATGCCGGGCGGACGTTCGGACTCGGCGGATGGGCGGCGTGCTCAGGTTGCTGATCTTGCTAGGGCAGGCATGGCAACCGGGCTGGCCGGTCTGTTCCTGGAGGCCCACCCGGATCCGGATCAGGCCAAGTGCGACGGCCCCTGTGCCCTCAGACTCAGTCAACTGGAACCGTTCCTGATGCAGCTCAAGCAGCTGGATGATCTGGTCAAGCAGTTTGATGAACTCGACACTGCTTGACTGGCGCAGTCAGGCGACTTGTCAAGTGTTTCAATGGAGATAGCAAGATGGTAGAGATCAAAGATATTCGTGGGCGCGAAGTTCTGGATTCACGTGGTAATCCCACTGTAGAGGCTGAAGTGACCACGGCGTGTGGGCACATTGGTATTGCCTGTGCGCCTTCAGGCGCATCTACGGGGTCCCGTGAAGCACTCGAACTGCGTGATGGGGACAAGAGCCGCTATCTGGGCAAGGGCGTGCTGAAGGCTGTCGACAACATCAATACCACCATTCGTGAGGCACTGGTTGGCAAGGATGCAGCGGATCAGCGTGCAATTGATAACGTGATGCTCGAACTGGACGGGACCGAGAACAAGTCCCATCTGGGGGCCAATGCCATTCTTGCGGTTTCACTGGCCTGCGCCAAGGCGGCAGCGGCAGCGAAGGGGATGCCCCTGTATGCCCATATTGCCGAGCTGAATGGTACACCGGGTCAGTACTCCATGCCGGTACCGATGATGAACATTCTCAATGGTGGCGAGCACGCAGACAACAATGTGGACATTCAGGAGTTCATGGTTCAGCCGGTGGCCGCTCCGACTTTTCGTGAAGCCCTGCGCTGTGGTGCCGAAATCTTTCACGCACTCAAGGCCGTTCTCAAGGCGCGTGGCCTGAATACCGCCGTGGGAGATGAGGGTGGATTTGCGCCCAACCTGCCGTCCAACGAAGAAGCTCTGGCGGCGATCCGCGAAGCAGTGAGCAAGGCGGGCTATGAGCTGGGCAAGGATGTCACGCTTGCGCTGGATTGTGCATCCTCCGAATTCTACGAGAACGGCACCTATAACCTGTCCGGTGAAGGCAAGACCTTTGACTCGGAAGGCTTTGCAGACTATCTGGCCGACCTCACTGAGCGCTATCCCGTGGTGTCCATCGAGGATGGCATGGACGAGAGCGACTGGGACGGCTGGGCTGTGCTGACACGGAAGATCGGAAACAAGGTGCAGCTGGTCGGGGACGACCTGTTTGTGACCAATACCCGAATTCTGAAAGAAGGTATCGAAAAGGGCATTGCCAACTCCATTCTGATCAAGTTCAATCAGATTGGCAGCCTGAGCGAAACGCTGGATGCCATCAAGATGGCGAAGGAAGCCGGTTACACCGCCGTCATTTCACATCGTTCCGGCGAGACGGAGGATACCACCATCGCCGACCTGGCGGTGGGGACGTGCGCCGGTCAGATCAAGACGGGTTCCTTGTGCCGGTCCGACCGGGTGGCCAAGTACAACCAGTTGTTGCGAATTGAAGAGGCGCTGGGTGAAAAAGCCCCCTATAATGGTCTGAAGGAGATCAAGGGACAGGGCTGATACCCTGTCTGGAGCGGGGTGGCCAGGACGGCCGCCCCCGACAGCAAACATACAATAAGAACGGGGATGCTTGTGGTTCATGCGCATACCAAATGGCTGTGGGTGGGACTGAGCCTGCTGCTGATAGGCTTGCAACTTCGTCTCTGGACGGGGGAGGGGTCGCTGGTGTACGCATGGTCGCTGTATGATCAGGTGCAGACACAAGAGGCCGAGAACAACCGGTTGAAGGCGAGGAATGCCCGCCTGGAAGCAGAAATCCGCCAGCTCAAGGGCGGACTGGCAGCAGTGGAAGAGAATGCGCGTGCGCAATTGGGTTATATTGCCCGTGGCGAAACCTTCTATCTGTTGGTAGATCCCGAGTAACCACAGCTGTTTGGCAACCTACCATGAAAGATCTCTGGGCGATTGTGCCTGCCGGTGGCAGCGGGCGGCGCATGCAGATTGCCCGTCCAAAACAATACCTCAACCTGCATGGCAAATCCGTTATAGAGCATACGCTGTCGCGCCTGATGCAGTTGCCCAGCCTGAAGGGGGTAGTGGTTGCGATTTCCCCAGCGGACGCATATTGGGAAAACTGTCTCGCCGGCATGCGGCGACACTGGCCTGCAGCCTGGTTTGAACGGCTGCATACGGTCCAGGGTGGCGCTGAGCGCGTGCACTCGGTTTGCAATGCGCTCACCTATCTGAACAAGATCGCTCCGGATCAGACCAGGGTACTGGTTCATGATGCGGTGCGACCCTGCGTCAGGGTCAGCGACATTCAACGGCTGATCGAGGAGGTGGATGACGATCCGAACGGCGGGTTACTGGCCCTTCCCGTGGCGGATACACTCAAGCGCTGTGGGGCCGGGGTGCGAGTTGAGAATACCGTTGACCGGGAAGGTCTTTGGCGCGCCTGTACCCCACAACTGTTTGGCCTGGGCAACCTGCGCCGTGCGCTGGATGCGGCGCTGGCGAGCGGTCGGCTGGTCACAGATGAGGCATCCGCCATGGAGCAGTGCGGGTTCCGGCCCCGGCTGGTGGTCTGCCAGGCTGATAATATCAAGCTGACCCACCCCCAGGACCTCTCATTGATTGAAGTGCTGATTCCCCATACGGAGGAGAGCGGATGCGAATAGGGCACGGTTTCGATGTACATGCCTTTGGTGAACACGCGGGGCCGATCAGGCTCGGAGGACTGGACGTTCCCTGTGATCGGGGGCTGAAGGCTCACTCGGATGGTGACGTGGTGTTGCATGCACTGATGGATGCTCTGCTGGGGGCGGCAGCCATGGGAGATATCGGTCACCATTTTCCGGATACGGATGTCAGATGGAAAGGTGCAGACAGTGGCCAGATGCTGGAGCATGTGATGAGGCTTGTCCGCGAGCGCGGGTGGCAGCCTGCCAATGTGGATATCACCATCGTTGCTCAGGCTCCTCGCATGGCCGCCCATATTCCGGAGATGTGCCGGCGTGTGGCCTCGCTTTGCAGACTGGACATCACTCAGGTCAACATCAAGGCGACGACAACCGAGAAGCTGGGTGCAATCGGGCGCCAGGAAGGCATTGCCGTGCATGCCGTCACCTTGCTGGAGCCTGTGTGTGAGTAAATCTCTGGCAGAAGTACAACGTCTGTCGCCGTTCTCATCGTTTCGTTTCCCGGCCATCTGGCGAGCCGAGCCGGCGCATTTCAAGGTGACCGAACTGCTCGACGCTATCCCCGAGGGGGCAGGGGAGCACTGGTGGGTGTGGGTCGAGAAAAGCGGGCAGAATACGGACTGGGTAGCCCGCCAGCTTCAGCAGGCGCTGGGTATACCCTCCACTGCATTGGGATACGCGGGTCTGAAGGATCGCCATGCCATCACCGGGCAGTGGTTCAGTGTCCAGTTGCCCGGCCAGAGCACTCAGCCTGAATGGCCCGCCATTGAGGGTGTCCATTGGGGGCCATCCATCCGCTGCCTTAAAAAGCTGCGCCGTGGTGATCATGAGGGCAACCGCTTTTCCATCACGTTGCTGTTTCCCGGTGAGGCGCCCGCCAGGCTTGTCATGGAAGAGCTGTTGACTCGCATCAGGCAAGAGGGCTTTCCCAACTACTTCGGTGAACAGCGCTTTGGACGTGACGGCCAGAACCTGACTCGCGCACTGGACTGGATGGAAGGTCGCTGGCGGCCGAAGGGGCGTCACCTGAAAAGCCTGATGCTCTCGGCGTTGCGATCACATTTGTTTAACGCCGTGCTGGCCTCGCGCGTGCGCGACAACACCTGGTCATGTGTGTTGGAAGGTGAGCGGCCAGAGGGATACCCGGGCGATGAACCGCTGGGCCCCCTGTTCGGCGGTCAGCTGCCTCGTGCGGGTGAGGCGGGTGTATACGATGAGAACGTCTACGACACCTGCTCTCATGTCTGTGCATTTCTGCACAAGCAGGGGCTGCGCCCGGCATGGCGGCCTCTGATTGCCCGGGTACCCGACCTGAGCTGGCATTGGCTGGACGGGGGAATCCGGCTAGACTTCTCGCTGGCAGCGGGTGGCTTTGCATCCGTGCTGCTTGAAATGCTCTTTGAATTACAACAACCGGAACACACCAACCATCATGAAACTGCTCGTATCCAATGACGATGGCGTCAACGCACCGGGACTGGCCATCCTGGCCGAAAAACTACAGGAGGTG
>RFIV01000117.1 GCA_003695085.1 Gammaproteobacteria bacterium | reverse complement strand
ATGCATGGCGCACAGGGCCATACTCTTGGCCGCTTGTACACCGAGCAGGTTTTCCGGGATCTCGGACTGCCCGTTGCGGACAACTGGCAACAGGCTCGTGAAGCGCTGGATTCAGCCAGGCTGGTGTACATGCCGCTCTCCGTGCTCAGCCCGAGGCTGGAACACCTGATTCAGCTGCGCCCGATACTGGGCCTGCGCTCACCTGTCCACTCGCTGGCGAGGCTGCTGAATCCCCTGGATGCCAAGGCCGTGGTTCAAGGCATTTTTCATCCGCCCTACGGCCCGCGACACGCGCACGCCGCCCAGACCATCGGCTACGAACAGGTCAGCGTCATCAAGGGTGAAGGGGGTGAGGCAGAACGCAACCCGGATACAGCGACCACAACCTGGCATGTCGTCAACGGAGACGTGCTGGAGCGCACGTGGCCTGCCCTGTTCGAGCGTCGGCACGTCAAGCCGGATGGACTGGACGTTCACCACCTTCGCAAGGTCTGGCAAGGCGAATCTGAAGACGAATATGGCGAAGGTGCCGTGGTTTCGACCTGTGCGCTTGCACTCGTCACCCTGGACCCGCAACTGAGCGAGGCTGATGCCCTGGACCGTGCCCGCGAACTCTGGCAGGCACGCGATCGCAACCGCCTGGCCGATACCGAACCCTCAAAAGCCTGAAAGCACCTCTGTCAGCTCAGCCTTCAGCTCCTCGGGGCTGAGCACCCAGACCGAGCCGTCCTCACCGGGCCAAACGCCGACTTCCAGCTTGTCCTGCGTGAGCCCTTCCACCCAGCGCTTCATGAACTCGGGCAACGCCACGGAATGAGGCACCAGTCCAGACTCGCCCTGCGCATACTGTGCCGCCGAGTCCGAATCCGGCCAAACGGGCAGGTACTCGAAATCTTCTTCCTCGGCATAGATTTTGAGAAACGCCCCGCCCTCATTGACAAGGATCCATACCTCACGCGACTCTGCCACCGCATCAATGAATGCGCCGTAGCGTTCTTCACACCCTTCGTAATAGCTCTCAGATTCCTGGCTCACCCGCTTTACCTCTCAAGTTGGGCTGAATATCACAAGGCGTGCATTATGCGGTGAATTTGCCCCCGAGAACAGGTGAATTGCGGAAACTACTCGCACGACACACGATTGCGCCCAGCTTCCTTGGAGCGATACAGGCCAATATCCGCGCGCTTGAGCAGGCTCTCGATATCCTCATCGCCTTCACGCAGGTCTGTCACGCCCAGACTGATGGTGAAGCGAATCGGTCCCATCTCGGTGTCCACAACATTTTTTTCGGGGGAATACCCATGTGCTTTGGGGTCTGCAGCCATTCTGGTTAAAATGAACCCGTGTTGCAGTAGCACCGTGAATCCAGCTTGAGCCGCATAACGCCTTGCTATGGGGCAAACCGAAGTACGCCTTAGTTTTGTCCCTAGCAGCAATTTGCCATAGACCAGAACAAATGTAGACATTTTTTTAGTCATCATAGTTCCAGCCGCCCTCACCTGTATCACCATATCCATCACTGATACTAGGGAAACTCTGAAAAACGCCCTTTTAATTCACCCCAACTCTTATAACGGACGAAATTGATCGTTGTTCACCCAATTTCGCACAAAAAGCGCTACAAATCTGTCTGTATTTTGCCCGGTTTGCGCTTTTTGAGCGCAAATCGGGCGCAATGCCCCTATGTGGGCGACAAAAATCGCCTCGCAATCATCAGGTTCGCCAGTGCAGACAGCACACAGAGTCGGCTTGTGTTCTTCGCAAGACCCCGATAGCGGGTCTTGCTGTACCCGAACTTGCGCTTGATCCAGAAGAACACATGCTCAACCTTTGCGCGGTGACCCGCAAGCATGCGTTCGGCTTCCTGCTCCTCCGGCGTCATCTTACGGCGCTTGCCGGGCCGCGCGGCAATCAGCCAGCTCACATTCCGGCTCTTGTGTTCCTCACGCTTGTGAATACCGCAGTATCCGGCATCGGCCCATACACGCTTTTCCTGTCCGTGCAGCAGCTTGTCTGATACGTTCAGATCATGCTCGTTAGCCGGCGTTGTCTCAATGCTATGCACCAATCCGGTTACATCATCTACACCCACGTGCATCTTCATGCCAAAGTGCCACTGGTTGCCCTTCTTCGTCTGGTGCATCTCCTCATCCCGTTTCTTTTCCTTGTTCTTCGTCGAAGAAGGCGCCTCAATAATGGTCGCGTCCATGATGGTGCCACTTCTGAGCATCAGCCCCTTGCGGCTGAGGACGTCATTAACAGTCTGAAGTATGCGCGGGCCGAGGTTGCATTTCTCAATCTGGCGGCGGAAGTTGAGTATCGTGGTCTCGTCCGGGATCGGGCCGTTCAGGCGAAGCCCTGCAAACCGGCGCATGGATTCCACTTCATACAGATGGTCCTCCATGGCCGGATCACTTAGATTCCAAAAAAGCTGCATCATGTGAATCCGCAGCATGACCGACACAGGATAAGGCTTGCGGCCAATCCTGTGCTTTCTGTAACAACGGGCTACCAGCCGCTCCAGCTCCGCCCAGGGAATCAGCGCATCCATCTGCTCGAGAAACTTCTCCCGGCGGGTCTTGCGCTTCTTGTGTTCGTACTCAAGCTCGGCAAAGGTGGGCTGGTAGTCCATCATGGTGCTCCCATATCATTGGCTGACGCCGTATTATCCCTCATGTTGCTGGATGGGGGGAGTTTTTCAGAGTTTCCTTAGCACAAAGGCGGCAAACAAGGCGCTTGCTTGTGGTACAGTGAGCGCAGCGAACCACAAGCAAACAGCGCCGCGTTTGACGTCATTTGCTGCTACT
>RFIV01000116.1 GCA_003695085.1 Gammaproteobacteria bacterium | reverse complement strand
TGGTATGCCTCCTCCAGAAACAGCGGAATGCGGTGATGAATGTCCTCGCCCCGCATGCGGAAGGTGGTGCGTTGCGACCGCCCGCCGCGCTGACGGTTCTGGCTGAATCCACCGCCGAAACCGCCGCCAAAGATTTCCTCGAAGAAATCCGAGAAGCCGCCTTCTGCGCCGGTAAAGCCGCCATCCCGGAAGCCTGCGTGAGACTCCCAGTCAGGAGGCGGGCGGAACTGGCCGTTGCGATCAAAAGCACCCATCTTGCGCAGCTGATCGTACTCGGCCTTCTTCTCGGGGTCCTTCAGCACTTCATAGGCTTCGTTCACTTCCTTGAACCGGGCTTCTGCGTCGTCTTCCTTGCTGACGTCCGGATGGTACTTGCGCGCCAGCTTGCGGTAGGCTTTCTTGATCTCATCGGCACTGGCCTGTTCGGACACTCCCAGAATCTTGTAGTAGTCCTTGAATTCCATGCAGTACCTCGCTTGTGTCATATCTGCCCATTAACGTGGGGGCATGACGGCGAAGTTCAATAGCCAGAGCGCCGTGACCCCGTTAAAATAGTCGGGTTTCAGAAGAGGCGCTCATGCTCAGCTATCAGCACGGCTTTCATGCCGGCAACTTTGCCGATGTTCACAAGCACTGGGTGGTGTCCCGGTTGCTGGAGCATCTGTGCGCGAAGCCCAAGGGCTGGAACTGGTACGAAACTCACGCCGGACGAGGCCGCTATGACCTGACCGGCGACCAAGCGCGCAAGACGGGCGAGTGGCAGCACGGCATTGGCCGGCTCTGGTCTGAGCGAGCCCGGGCACCTGACGTGTTCGGAGCCTATCTGGATGTGCTGGATGCGCTCAACCCCGGGGGGGAGCTGAAGTGCTATCCCGGGTCACCCTTGCTGGCGGCACACCGCAGTCACCCCGGACGCGAGCTGGTGCTCTGCGAGTTGCACCCGCAGGAATTCAGCCAGTTGCGCCATGCCATGAAACCCTTCACCCATTGCCACCTGCATCACCGTGATGGTTTTGAAGGCGTGTCGGCCGTGGTGCCGCCGAAATCAGGGCGTGGGGCGGTTCTGGTGGACCCGAGCTACGAGCACAAGGATGACTTCACGCGGATTCCGCGATGGGCCGACGCGGTACTGGGTCGCTGGCGTCAGGCGCTGATTGCCATCTGGTATCCGGTGCTGGAAAGGCCTCACCACCGGGATTTGCTCATGGGACTGAAGGCGCAGGGCATTCGTAATGTCTGGCGCAGCGAACTGATCCGACCGGCGGAAGAGGATCCGAGCCAGCGCATGCGGGGCAGTGGCATGATTGTGGTCAACCCGCCCTGGAAGCTGGCCGACGAGATTGAACAGGGCTGGGACTGGCTCGCCACACGGTTGAGTGTGGACCGGGCACACAGCACGGCCAGCGAAATGTGGATTCCGGAATAGCCTGAATCCGGTTCAGACTGACAAGCGAGAGAGCAACATGATCGAGAGCATGGCGGGCCACTACAAGGCGATCCTTGAGACTCTGGGTGAAGACGTCAAGCGCGAGGGGCTGCGTGACACACCCATGCGTGCGGCGAAAGCCATGGCCTTCCTGTGCCGGGGCTATCACCAGAGTCTGGAGGAAATCGTCAACGGGGCCATCTTCGAATCGGACAACGACGAGATGGTGCTGGTGAAGAACATCGAGCTGTATTCACTCTGCGAGCATCACATGCTGCCGTTTATCGGCCACTGCCATATTGCCTATATGCCCAACGGCAAGGTGCTGGGGCTGTCCAAGTTTGCGCGGATTGTCGACATGTATGCCCGGCGCCTGCAGATTCAGGAGAACCTGACCAAGCAGATTGCCGATGCAGTGCAGTCCGTCACCGATGCCAAGGGGGTCGCCGTGGTGATCGAGGCCCGCCACATGTGCATGATGATGCGCGGTGTGGAAAAGCAGAACTCGTCCATGACGTCCTCCGTCATGCTGGGCAACTTCCGCAAGAACCCGGCTACGCGCGCCGAATTCCTCAATCTGGTTACAAAGTAATACCAAACCACAGCGGTGCCCCGCCCATCCGGTTGCTATGCTTGAAAGACTGACATGGCACCGGAGGGGGTGTGTTCAAACGCTGGATCCTCGTGCTGCTGCTCTTTTTGGGGGGCTGCAGCGAGACCATTCAGGACTGGGTGCGTCAGGGCGAGTCCCCGGCGCATCTGGCGACGTCGCGTGCGCCGGCGACCGTGCTGGCTGTGCGCGACTGGCAGTGGCAGCTCTCTGGTGTGCTCAATACCGGGTACAACGTCGATCTGTATGATGTGGATCTGTTCGACACCTCCGAGGCCGATATTGATGCGCTCAAAGCCCGGGGTGTTCAGGTCATCTGTTATTTTTCAGCCGGCACCGTGGAAGCCTGGCGCTCGGATGCCGTGCTGATTCCGGAAGACGCCCAGGGAGACCCCCTGCCGGACTGGCCGGATGAGCGCTGGCTGGACATTACCCGAGACGAAGTGCGTTCGGTCATGCAAAGCCGTCTGGACGAAGCCGTCAGCAAGGGGTGTGACGGCGTGGAGCCGGATAATGTGGATGCGTTCGAACAGTCCACCGGCCTGACGCTCACCCGCGAGGATCAGCTCGACTACAACCGGTTTCTGGCTTCGGAAGCCCGGACGAGGGGGCTGTCCGTGGCGCTGAAGAATGCCTGGACACTGGCACCCGAACTGGTCAGTGACTTTGATCTGGCTGTTTCCGAGGAGTGTCTGGAACAGCAGGCCTGCGATCAGTGGGCCTCATTCGTCGAGGCGGGCAAGCCGGTGCTCAATGCCGAATACACGCAGCAGTGGGTGGATGATGCGTCGGCGCGCGAGGCCATGTGTGACCAGTCTGCCCGGGCGGGTGTGCTCACGTTGGTGCTGCCGAGGGCCCTCGATGACTCCTTTCGCTACAGTTGCCAGTTGCCTTGAAGCCGGGCGCGTCCGGAACATAAAAAACCCGGCAAAGGCCGGGTAAACGTTCAAGCAGAGAGATGAAAGTATGTGCCTGGTCAGCAGTAGTAAATGTTGTCCAGGTACTCGGCCAGTGCCTCGAAATTTTCCCGCTCTTCGTCAGATTGGGGTACACAGATTTTGATATTGTCCGCCATGGTGAACCTCTCCTGGATGGCTGGTCTGATTTGTCAGGATCCAGTCTACGCAGGCGGGCGCACCATTTCTTGACTCCGTGTGTTGAAGATTTGACATTTTGTTGCACGGGTTTGCCGTGCCTCCCCCGACTGGATGACTGGTCAAACTCTGCGCGACTTTGTAAGCTGAATCCATGAATGCTCCCGTTTCTCCCTATCAGGTGGCCGCATCGTCTGTCCGGACATTGCTCGACTGGCTGCGTGCGCAGGGTCAGGATGTGGCTGTCCTCATGCGGGGGGCCGGTCTTGATGCCTCGGTACTGGATGATCAGGCCGATGAGCAGGTGCCCTATCCGGCGTATGTGCGCTTGTGGGAGCTCGCCGAGGCAGCGACGGACAACCCCGCGATCGGCCTGCATGTGGGCGCACAGGTGGATGTGAGCCGCATGGGCGTGATGGGGCACATTGTCTTCAACAACCGGACGCTGCGCGAAGCGCTCGAGCAGTACACCCGGCTGTCTGCGCTGATGAACGAGGCAGTGAGAGCGACGTTCCGGGTTGAGGGCGATGCCGCCATCCTCTGTTTCGAAGTGGCCGAGGACGTGCCCTACTGCCGTCCCAACATGGATCGGGTGCTGGCCATGGCCGTCACGCGCGCCCGGCGTTTCGTCAGTCCGAAGCTGATCATGCGGGAAGTGGCCTTCGCCCACCCACAGCCGGCCTACGTGGCGGAATACGAGGCGGTATTCGGTGCCCCGGTAAAGTTTGATGCGCCGTGTTGCCGCATCGTCTTTGATGCCGGCTACCTGGACTTTGAGCTGCCGCAGCGTAACCCCTACCTGCACCAGATGTTGTCCCGGCAGCTTGAGGCCTGGCTTGCGAAACTGCCCTTTCGCAAATCTCTGGCTGATCAGGTACGCGGGCTGATCCGCAAGCACCTGGCCAGTGGTCGGGTGGATGCCGCGTTTATCGCGCATGAACTGGCCATGTCCCGTCACACACTCTATCGCAAGCTCAAGGCAGAGAATCTGGCATTCCAGGCGCTGGTGGATGAAGTCAGGCTCGAGCGCGCTCAGGGTTACCTGAGCCGGGACAAGTACAGCTTGTCGGAAATCGCGTTTATCCTGGGTTTTTCCGAGCTCAGCGCCTTCAGTCGTGCCTTCAAGCGCTGGACCGGTCAAACGCCGGCCCAGTACCGGCAGCAAAGCCGGCGAAAACGGTTCCGCCGACGGTAGTGGCCTCCGGCTCAGGTCGGGGCACGGGTAGGCGGGGCGCCCAGCGCCTTGTGCAGCCAGCCGGCAATGGCAATGGTCTTGAGATCCTGCCCGGCCCCTGCCAGCACCTGAATTCCGGCCGGGAGCCCGTCGACCTGTCCGGTCGGCGCACAGGTGGCGGGCAAGCCGAGCAGTGTGGCCGGTGTAATCCAGAGGCACGTTGAAAAATAGGGCGCAGACGCGCCATCGATGGTCAGCGTGCGCCGGTGAAACGGCCGGTGGTCATGGGGGAACGCCAGCGTGGGGGCAACAGGCATCAGTACGGCATCGTATGCGTTCAGTGCCGCGTGCAGCTCCAGCCGGAGGCGTTCGCGACGCTCGTGCAGATGAATCCATTGTGTGTGACTCAGGCGCGCTCCCCGGGCAAAGGTTTCCATGAACGGAGCCTGGGTACGGGCGAAGGCGGGAAACTTCATCAGCCATTCCAGCAGGCGCAGGCGCAGGCGCTCGGCTTGCGACATGGACAGGCCAATGATACTGCCCAGCAGTGGCAGGTAGAGCGGCAGAATGCGTTCCAATCGAAAGCGTGGATCCTGTGCCAGATCAACCACCTCTGCACCCTGAGCGCGTATCACATCCGCCACAGCCTGATAATGGGCGGTCAGACGGCTTTCCAGGGGGGCGTGGTCATCACTGAGCCAGATCCCCAATTTCAGCGGGCGGTCAGAGGGCATGCGCCATTCCGGCAACTGTACCTGCCAGTGCGGTTGATCAATTTTTCTGGGGTGCGCGAGGACATTCAGCATCAGGGCCAGATCCTCGGCCGAGCGGGCCAGCGGACCGGCTTCAGCAAGGTCCGGCTGGCTCACGGTACCGGGTGGCCCCGGGACGTGACCTCTCAGGGAGACCAGATCCCGGGTCGGCTTGTGGCCGAAAACACCGCAAAAGTGCGCCGGGATGCGAATGGAGCCACCGATGTCGCTGCCCAGTTCCAGGGGGGTCATGCCGGCGGCCAGCGCTGCCGCCGCGCCGCCTGAGGAGCCTCCCGGTGTCCGGGACGTATCCCAGGGGTTCAGAGTGGTGCCATAGTTGTCGTTGAAGGCTTGCCAGTCGGAGGCCATGAGTGGGACATTTGTTTTACCGAGCAGGACAGCCCCCGCATCCAGCAGGGCCTGAATTGAGTCAGCATGGTTTTCCGGGCGGTTCTGAATCAGAGACCGGCTTCCCGCAGAGGTCACCCAGCCGGCGACATCGAAGGTCTCCTTTACCGTCATCGGCAAGCCGTGCAGCGGGCCGCGCAGGTGACCGTTTGCCTGCTCCCTGTCTCGTTCCCGGGCGGTTGCCAGCGCCTGTTCCGCATACGACTGGACGACCGCGTTGAGCGCCGGATTGCGGATGGCAATGGCCTGCAGGTAATGCTCGGTCAGGGTTTCGCTCGAAAGTGTACCGGCACGCAGTGCTTTGAGCTGCTCGCTGGCGGTTTCTGGGATGGTGCTTTCAGTCATCGGTCAATTCCTCCCGGCGCGGTGCCACCAGCAAAGCGATCAGGCTGGTGATCAGGGTCCCGGCAACAAACAGCACAATGGCCAGGGGGCTCTGTCTAGATTCAATGAAACCTGGTGTGGGATGAAAGCGCAGCAGCCATTCGCGCCCGCCCAGCCCGATGATATTGTCATAGACCCAGTCCGGAAGCGACGCCCTGGCGGGTGCGGGCGAGGGGGCACCGAGACGCAGAACCGGGGCGTTCGTATGCCAGGCCAGATCGTACAGCTCTGTCTGAAGCCGACCGGATGTGGTCAGGCCCAGCAGGTGCTCGAGCCAGGCCCTCAGGTCCAGGCTGACAGCGAGAACGCCCGCCAGCGGTGCTGCGTCGTCTGCTTTAATTGTTTCATCCATGGGCAAATAAATGGGATGGAGCAAGCGTACTTCACCCCTGTAATCGGGATCCCCCTGATTGATCTGCGTCACGGGCGTAAGCTGTGCACGGCGACTCTGACGCGATTGAGCCAGTGCTGAGCGGACGCCATCCAATGTGAAAAGGCGAGTCTGCAACAGGACGGGCATCAGAGTCTCCGGTGCTGCCCGGACCAGCTGAAGCGGCCTGGCCGGCTGCGATGTGACGCGCCACCACTCCACGGATGCCGTTCCGGGCCAGGGGCCTTTCAGTTTGCTGAGCAGCTGGTTTGGATCGCCGGGCACTTGCCTCGTCAGGGAAATGGCAGTAGCCCAGCTTTCAAGATCATGGCGGATGAGCAGGTACTGGCGGGTGGCTTCCTCTATGAACTGCTGCTGCAGACGGGCAGTGTGTGCTTGTACCGCCAGCCAGGTCGTGATGGCAGACAGGCTGAAACCGACTACCAGTACGAAGGCCACGGCGCCGTTGAGGGCAAATCCTTGTCGCTCGGTCATGAGTGCGTGCTGTGCTGAATTTATCCGGACTATAGGCGACCCACAGGCGGCGCGCAATGACACATGCCTCAACCCCGGCAGGCTGACTCAACGGGTGAATGCCAAATGCCTGGTTTCGAAATGTGACAAAAGTAAACAAAGCATGACATTCATTGAGGGGAAACTTATAATGATGCGCACCGCATAGAAACATGATCATGTTGACTCGAATATCACGGGCTGGAAGTCCAATGCAAAAAATGGGCTTGGTGGTCCGACGCCGTGTGGCGCGCTTCGTATGGGGGTTGATCCTCACCCTTGCATGCCTGACTGCCCGTGGCGGCGAACTGGGCTTCTACTATGGTCAGCGACTCGATCCCGGCGAGTGGCAGCACCTTGAATATCTCGTGCTCCAGCCGGAGCATACCCCCGAGCGCCCCCTGAGACTGCTCAAGAAAGCCGGCGTGAAACCGCTCGCTTATATCAGCGTCGGTGAGGTCGCCCGGGAAGCCGGGTACTTCGATCTGATCCCTGACGGGGCGCTGCTTTCCGAC
>RFIV01000115.1 GCA_003695085.1 Gammaproteobacteria bacterium | reverse complement strand
TGGCGAAACTCACCCTTGTCCGCCGCATCCACGCCGTGTTCGAAGCGCTTCACTTCGCGTTCAACCGGCTGACCCTGACCATCCACGATACGGATGGAGGCGCGCGTGATCTCCGCAACATCGCCTTCTTCCAGGTAGATGAAACGGTCAGTCACGTGCAGCAGCGCCAACGGGTCGGAGCCACAGAAGTTTTCGTCAATGCCGACGCCAATGACCAGCGGGCTGCCCTGTCGCGCGACGATGATGCGATCCGGGTGGTCGGCCTGGGTCACCGCCAGGGCGTAGGCACCTTCGAGCTGAGAAAGGGTAGCCCGCACTGCGTCGAAGAGGCTCTCATGCGTCTTCAGCGCTTCATCAATCAGGTGAACGATGACTTCGGTATCCGTATCCGAGGTGAAGCGGTAGCCCTTGGTCTGCAATTGCTCGCGCAGCGCCTCGAAGTTCTCGATAATGCCGTTGTGCACAATGGCCAGCGACTCGCCGGACATGTGTGGGTGGGCATTGTTTTCGGTCGGTTTGCCATGTGTGGCCCAGCGGGTGTGGGCAATGCCCAGCGTGCCATCAAGCGGTGCAGCCTTCAGTTCCGCTTCCAGGGCCGCCACCTTGCCCACCGCCCGGCGCCGATGAATCTGACCCTCCGGGCTCAGCACGGCCATGCCGGCCGAGTCATAGCCCCGATATTCCAGGCGCTTCAGGCCCTCGAGAAGAATGGCTGATACCTGACGCTGAGCCACCGCTCCGACAATTCCGCACATGCTCAATAATCTCCTTGATCTGCTCCGCGCATTATTTCTGCTTCACCGGGCGCTGCCAACCCCTGATGGTCATCTGTTTGCCGCGTGCCACGGCCAGTTCCCCTTCCGGCACATCCTTGGTGATCACGGAGCCGGCGCCCACGGTCGCGCCCTTGCCCACGGTCACCGGTGCCACCAGTGCGGTATTCGAGCCGATGAACACATCGTCTTCCAGCACCGTGCGGAACTTGTTGACACCATCGTAGTTGCAGGTGATGGTGCCTGCACCGACGTTCACGTTCGCGCCAATGGTGGCGTCGCCGATATAGGTCAGGTGATTCACCTTGCTGCCAGGCCCGATCTCGGCCTTCTTGACCTCGACGAAGTTGCCTACCTTGGCCCCTTCATGAAGATGGGCGCCCGGGCGCAGGCGGGCAAAGGGGCCAATGCTGTTGCCGCCGTCCACCGTGGCGTCTTCCAGCACGGAGTAGGGGGCAATCTCGACGCCATCCCCGATGGTGCTGTTGCGGATGACACAGCCGGCACCAATGGTGACATTCCGGCCGATGCGCACCGTGCCTTCGAGCACCACGTTCACGTCCAGCACACTGTCCGGGCCGACTTCCACGTCTCCGCGGACATCCAGGCGCGCCGGATCCAGCACCGTCACGCCATCGGTCATCAGGCGCTCGGCCTGGTTCTGCTGATACTGGCGTTCCAGCGCGGCCAGCTGCAGCCGGTTGTTCACCCCTTCCACTTCCCAGACATGGTGCGGATGGGCCGCCGTGACCGGCAGGCCGTCCTGTACAGCGAGGGCCACGATATCCGTGAGGTAGTATTCGCCCTGAGCATTCTGATTGCCCAGCTGTGGAATCCAGCGACGCAGTGCTTCGATGGGCATGCACATGATGCCGGTGTTCACTTCGCGAATCTGCAGTTGGTCGGCGGTCGCGTCCTTCTGCTCGACAATCCCGGTAATACGGTCCAGCTCATCGCGCACGATCCGGCCATAGCCTGTGGGATTTTCAAGATGCACCGTCAGGATGCCCAGACCCTGAGTCCCCTCACAAAAGACCTTCAGTGTATCGGCACGTGTGAGTGGCACGTCGCCATACAACACCAGCAGACGACCGGTCTCCGGCAACACCGGGAGCGCTTGCGCCACGGCATGCCCGGTTCCAAGCTGTTCGGCCTGTTCAACCAGCGGCACATCGGCGTTGGCCAGTGCTGCGCAAACCTGGTCACCACCATGCCCGTACACCACTGTAATGGAGGCAGGAGAGAGTGTGCGTGCAGTATCCACGACGTGTTGCACCATCGGCTTGCCCGCGACCGGATGCAAGACCTTGGGCAGGGACGACTTCATGCGCGTGCCTTGCCCGGCTGCCAGAATCACCACATGCAGATCCATTGTAAACTCCGTGCTGGTTGTCGGTTCTCGCTACAACGACAGATTAGACGTTGATTGCCTGTTCAAACAAAAAAGGGGAAGCACCGCTTCCCCTTTGGTCTTGGTGCGTGGTACTTACCGCCCAAGCTTCTTGCGTACCTGCTCGATCGCGCGCAGGCGTGCCGCCGCTTCTGCCAGCTCTGCCGCTGCCTTGGAGTATTCAAACTCGCCGGTGCGGTTGGCCAGCATTTTTTCAGCTTCACGCTTCGCTTCCAGAGCAGCCGCCTCATCCAGCGTGTCGGCTCGTTCTGCCAAATCGGACAGAATGGTCACGCGGTTGGGCTGCACCTCAAGAAAGCCCCCGGTGACAAAGAACACTTCTTCGTCTCCACCCTGCTTGATAATGCGTACAGGGCCCGGGTTCAATGCGGTAAGCAGTGGCGTGTGACCGGGCGCAATACCCAAGTCACCTTCTGAGCCAGCCGCGATGACCATCTCCACAAGACCGGAGAAGACCTGTTCTTCCGCGCTGACAATATCACAGTGCACTGACATACCCATAATTGCTCACCTTCCCGAGGGGCTTACTTCATTGTCTTGGCTTTCTCGACGGCTTCGTCAATGGAGCCAACCATGTAGAACGCCTGCTCCGGCAGATCGTCGTACTGTCCTTCCAGGATGCCCTTGAAACCACGGATGGTTTCCTTCAGGGACACGTACTTGCCCGGAGAACCCGTGAAGACTTCTGCCACGTGGAACGGCTGGGACAGGAAACGCTCGATCTTACGGGCACGCGCAACGATCTGCTTGTCTTCGTCAGACAGTTCGTCCATACCCAGAATCGCGATGATGTCCTTCAGTTCCGTGTAACGCTGCAGTACTGTCTGTACGCCACGCGCCACATCATAGTGCTCCTGACCGATAACCAGCGGATCCAGCTGACGGGAGGTGGAATCCAGCGGGTCGATCGCCGGGTAAATACCCTTGGCGGCGATGTCACGAGACAGTACCACGGTGGCATCCAGGTGCGAGAATGTGGTGGCCGGAGACGGGTCAGTCAGGTCGTCCGCGGGAACGTAGACTGCCTGGATGGAGGTGATGGAGCCCACCTTCGTGGAGGTAATCCGCTCCGGCAGCACACCCATCTCTTCCGCCAGTGTCGGCTGGTAACCTACCGCTGACGGCATACGACCCAGCAGGGCGGATACTTCGGTACCGGCCAGGGTGTAACGGTAGATGTTGTCGACGAACAGCAGAACGTCGCGGCCTTCATCACGGAACTTTTCTGCCATGGTCAGACCGGTCAGGGCCACACGCAGACGGTTGCCCGGGGGCTCGTTCATCTGACCATACACCATCGCCACCTTGTCGAGAACGTTGGACTCCTGCATTTCGTAGTAGAAGTCGTTCCCTTCACGCGTCCGCTCACCCACACCGGCGAAAACGGACAGACCGGAGTGTTCCTTGGCGATGTTGTTGATGAGCTCCATCATGTTGACGGTCTTGCCCACACCTGCACCACCGAACAGGCCCACCTTGCCGCCCTTGGCAAACGGACAGACGAGGTCGATAACCTTGATGCCGGTTTCCAGCAGCTCGGTCGAAGCCGCCTGATCCGCATAGCTCGGTGCCTTGCGGTGAATCGGCGCACGCTCTTTCTCGCCAATCGGGCCTTGCTCGTCGATGGCGTTACCCAGTACGTCCATGATCCGCCCCAGGGTTTCAACCCCCACGGGAACAGAGATCGGTGCACCGGTGTTTTCTACCTGCAGGCCGCGACGCAGACCTTCGGTGGAGCCCATGGCGATGGTCCGTACCACACCGTCACCCAGCTGCTGCTGGACTTCGAGGGTCGTGTTACCACCTTCCACCTTCAGCGCGTCGTACACCTTGGGTACGTTATCGCGCGGGAATTCCACGTCGATAACGGCCCCGATGATTTGTACAATTTGTCCGCTACTCATAGTCGGTTCCTCGTTACTCTGAATTCTTTGCCCTTAAACCGCCGCTGCACCACTGACGATCTCGGAGATTTCCTGCGTGATCGCTGCCTGACGGGCCTTGTTGTACGCCAGCTGGAGATCATTGATGATGTTGCCGGCGTTATCCGTCGCGCTCTTCATCGCGATCATCCGCGAGGCCTGCTCACAGGCATTGTTCTCGACCACCGCCTGATACACCTGAGATTCGATGTACCGAGTCAACAGACCGTCCAGAAGCGGTTTGGCATCAGGCTCGTAGATGTAGTCCCAATGCTTCTTCTTCAGCTCGGCATCATCCTCCTGTGCCTGCAGGGGCAACAGCTGGTTGATGACAGGCTTCTGGGTCATGGTGTTGACAAACCGGTTGTACACCACGTACAGGCGGTCGATCTTGCCTTCCGCGTAGGCGTCCAGGGCCACCTTGACGGAGCCGATGATCTGGCTCAGTGTCGGTTCATCGCCCAGGTGGGTGACTGCGGAGAGCATGTTGCCGCCGTACTTCCTGAAGAAGTTCACGGCCTTCTGGCCCACAGCGCAGACGTCAATCTCGACGCCCTTGTCACGCCACGCTTTCATGTCGCGAACCACTTCGCGGAACTCGTTGACGTTCAAGCCGCCACAGAGTCCCCGGTCCGTCGTGACAACGATATAACCGACCCGCTTCGCCTCGCGTTCCTCCAGGAACATGTGGTGGTATTCGGGGTTCGCCGCCGCGATATGGCTGACCACATCACGGATGCGATCGGCATAGGGCCGACCCGCCGCCATGCGCACCTGAGCCTTGCGCATCTTGCTCGCGGCCACGAGTTCCATCGCGGACGTGATCTTCTGCGTGCTCTTGATGCTGGCGATTTGGTTTCTGATTTCTTTTCCGACGGCCATGATTCACTGCCTTTTCAAAAGTTGATCCCAAACTCCCGGTGAAGGGCCGGCAAGCCGGCCCTCGGTGTTACCAGGTTTGAGTGGCTTTGAATTTCTCAAGACACTCTTTGAGACCGGCAGCAATCTCGTCGTTGTAGTCGCCCTTTTCGTTGATCTTCGCCAGCAGATCGCTGTATTCGCTGCGCGCGAAGGACAGCAGGGCTGCTTCGAAGTCCACTACTTTCTTGACGTCCACATCGTCGATGAAGCCTTCGTTGGCCGCAAACAGAACCAGACCCATTTCAGCCACGGACATCGGGCTGTACTGCTTCTGCTTCATCAGCTCGGTCACACGCTGACCGTGCTCGAGCTGCTTCCGGGTGGCTTCGTCCAGATCCGAAGCAAACTGGGCAAATGCTGCCAGTTCACGATACTGGGCCAGGGCCAATCGGATACCGCCACCAAGCTTCTTCATGATCTTGGTCTGGGCGGCGCCACCTACACGGGAAACCGAGATACCGGCGTTCATGGCCGGACGGATACCCGCGTTGAACAGGTTGGTCTCCAGGAAGATCTGACCGTCGGTGATGGAGATCACGTTGGTCGGAACGAATGCGGAGACGTCCCCAGCCTGGGTTTCAATGATCGGCAGTGCTGTCAGGGAGCCGGTCTTGCCTTTCACTTCACCATTGGTGAACTTCTCGACGTAATCTTCATTGACGCGAGACGCACGCTCCAGCAGGCGGGAGTGCAGGTAGAAGACGTCACCCGGATAGGCTTCACGACCCGGCGGACGACGCAGCAGCAGGGAGATCTGACGATACGCCCAGGCCTGCTTGGTCAGGTCATCAAAGACGATCAGGGCGTCTTCACCGCGATCACGGAAGTATTCACCCATGGTACAGCCGGAGTAGGGCGCCAGGAACTGCATGGAAGCAGGATCCGCGGCACCGGCAGCCACCACGATGGTGTGCTCCATGGCACCGTGCTCTTCGAGCTTGCGTACCACGTTGGCGATGGAGGACTGCTTCTGTCCAACCGCCACGTAGATACACTTAACACCGGTACCTTTCTGGTTGATGATGGCGTCGATGGCCAGAGCGGTCTTACCCGTCTGACGGTCACCGATGATGAGCTCGCGCTGACCGCGACCGATGGGCACCATGGTGTCCACGGACTTGTAACCGGTCTGCATCGGCTGGCCAACGGACTTACGTGCGATAACGCCCGGTGCGACCTTCTCGACCGCGTCGGTCATCTTCGCTTCGATCGGCCCCTTGCCATCAATCGGGTTACCCAGCGCGTCGACAACACGCCCCAGCAGTTCTTCACCGACAGGGACTTCCAGAATGCGGCCGGTACACCGGACTTTCTGACCTTCAGCCAGGTTACCGTAGTCACCCAGGGTCACCGCACCGACAGAGTCGCGCTCCAGGTTCAGGGCCAGGCCGTATACGCCGCCCTCAAATTCAATCATTTCGCCGTACATGACGTCCGACAGGCCATGAATGCGGACGATACCGTCAGAAACACTGACGATGGTCCCTTCAGTCTTGGCCTCTGTAGAGATATCAAGACTCGCGACGCGCTTCTTGATGATCTCGCTGATCTCGGAAGGATTCAGTTGCTGCATGCCAATTTCCTCAAACCTTTAATCTTGCTCAGGAAGCCAGTGCTTCGGCCAGCTTGTTCAGTCGTCCCCGGATCGAACCATCGATCACCAGGTCGCCGGCGCGGATCACCACACCTCCGATGAGGTGGGCGTTGACCTCCGAGCTGACATTGACCGTCCGGTTGAGCTTCTTCTTCAGCGCTTCGGCCAAAAGCGATTCTTGCTCGTTGTCCAGCGCATAGGCCGTCTCGATGGTGACATCCACAGATGCTTCCTCAGACGCCTTGTGGCGACGGAAGATTTCTTCGATCTGCGGGATCAGTGCCAGACGCTTGTTCTCGGCGAGCAGACGGACGAAATTCTGCTGAGCGTCGTCAAGCTTGCCGTCCAGTACATCGATCACCAATTGCGCGAGCTGGTCCCCGGAAACCCGGGGATCACCAATCAGGGTGGCCATGGCCGGATCCCTGACCACATACGCCATGAACGCCAGGGCATCAGCCCAGGCGTTCAGACGGTCTGCATCACGAGCGAACTCAAAGGCCGCTTTGGCGTAAGGCCGTGCCAGAGTAGTGCTTTCCGCCATCGTGAAACCTCGTTAAAGTTGAGCTGCCAGTTTTTTCAGAAACTCGCCATGCGCTTTCGCGTCAACAGAGGTTTCCAGGATTTTCTCAGCACCTGCCAGCGCCAGGTCAGCCACTTCTTTGCGCAGGGCTTCCTTGGCCCGCTGGGTTTCCTGTTCAATCTCGGCCTTGGCCGCAGCAACCAGACGCTCACCTTCCTTGCGTGCGGTTTCTTTGGCTTCTTCAATGACCTGATTGGAGCGCTTGTTGGCCTGCTCAAGGATTTCCGCAGCTTGCTGCTTGGCTTCACGCAGCTCTTCTGCGGCCTTTTCCTGAGCAAGCTGGAGGTCCTTGGCTGCTCGTTCTGCAGCCTGCAGGCCATCCGCAATCTTCTTCTCACGTTCGCGCAAAGCCTGAATGACCGGAGGCCAGACATACTTCATGCAGAAAACGACAAAGATAAAGAAAGCGATGGCTTGACCGATAAGAGTCAGGTTGATATTCACGTCAATACCCCTCGCTTGTTCTTCGGGTGTCCCCGTTTACCATCGTTTCGTTGAATTAGCCGGCTACCTGAGCAACGAACGGGTTAGCGAAGGTGAAGAACAGGGCGATACCGACACCGATCATGGTCACGGCGTCGAGCAGACCGGCGACGATGAACATCTTGACCTGCAGCATCGGAACCATTTCCGGCTGACGCGCAGCACCTTCCAGGAACTTGCCGCCCAGAATACCGAAACCGATAGCGGTACCCAGAGCACCCAGGCCGATCAGAAGGGCTACAGCGATCGCGGTCATACCAACTACAGTTGCCATGTTTTAACTCCTAGTTTTTCAGTCAGTTGAGTTTAAGTTTGGGTTAATGGATCAGTTCAAATCAGTGATCTTCGTGCGCCATGCTCAGGTACACAATGGTCAGCATCATGAAGATGAACGCCTGCAGCGTAATGACCAGAATGTGGAAAATGGCCCAGGGCACGGACAATGCCCACTGCGCGTAGAACGGCAGCAGTGCAATCAGGATGAAGATCAGCTCGCCTGCATAGAGGTTACCGAACAGACGCAGCGCCAGGGAGATCGGCTTGGCGATCAGGCCCACGCCTTCGAGCAGGAAGTTGAACGGGATCATCCACTTGCCGAACGGCTGCAGGGTCAGTTCACCGACGAAGCCGCCCACGCCCTTGACCTTGATGCTGTAGTAGATGATCAGGAAAAATACGGAAATGGACATGCCCAGCGTGACGTTCACGTCTGTGGTGGGAACCACCTTCATGTAGGTGACACCCGCAGCATGGAACAGGTACGGCAGGAAATCGACCGGAATCAGGTCCATAGTGTTCATGAGGAAGACCCAGCAGAAGATAGTCAGTGCCAGGGGGGCAATGACCGGGCTGCGGCCGTGGAAGGTTTCCTTGACGCTGTTGTCAACGAACTCGACCATAACTTCCACGAAATTCTGCAAGCCCCCCGGTACGCCGGATGTCGCACGCTTGGCAGCCTTGCTGAACAGCCAGACGAACAGGACACCCAGACCAATCGACCAGAGCATGCTGTCCACATGAATGGCCCAGAAGCCCATCTGGGACGCTTCTTCATGGTTTTCGGCAAATTTCCATCCCAGTTCAGGGTGCTTGCCATAGGTCAGGTTCTGGAGGTGGTGCCGGATATATTCAGAGGCCGTGAGGTTCTCGCTTGCCATACCGTTCCTCAATTCACTCAATGCGCGTTATGCGGTCTGATGATCCAGGGTGCGAGCCAGTGCACAGCCTGAACCACAATAAATCCGATAAACAGGGGCAGCACTTCAAGCCAGGGTGCAAATCTGAAGGCAAATGCAAACAGAATTGCGGTCAGAATCAGCTTGACGGCTTCCGCCCTGTAAAACGACTTCACTATCTGCCTGGCTGCCCGGGCACCTTGCCAGGTAAAGACGCGGGAGGTGAAGTAAAGGTTGGGCACGGCGCAGATCAATCCACCGGCAAGCACGGACAGGGAAGTTTCGCGTCCCCAGCCCAGTGCAATGGCAGCCAGAATGAGTGCTATACTCAATTGCAGCACATTGACCCGATACACCGGTGGCTTGTTGATGCCTTTCAATGTGACTGCCTGTTGCCTCGTGACCCGTTTTTGTTCCCCCGCCTCTTGCGCAGCAACTGCCGCAGCTTCAGGCGCGAGCATTATATTGTCTGCCCTTGCCTGCATCAACCGGACGACTGGGAAAAATGGCTATTTTTCGGACAATTTGGACGATCGTCTGGGGGTGTGTCATACCCGGCATCGCTCCTATAGTGCCGGGTATCCGGCGGAGACACTATATACGGTAGAATGCGTATAAGGTGCCTATATTCGATATTTTTTCAATGAATGTGTGCAAGAATGCCATCCAGCTCATCCAGTGAGCTGTACTCGATCACCAGCTTGCCCTTGCCTTTCGGTCCATGGTCAATCCGGACCTTGGCCCCCAGGGTATCGGCCAGTCGGTTCTGCAGGCGCAGCACATCCGGATCCGGTTTGGAAGGTGCCTTGTCGGGTGTCGCTTGCTGGAGCTTGCGCACCAGGGCTTCCGTCTGACGCACGGACAGGCCCCGGGCCACCACCTGGCGTGCCGCCTCGACCTGCTCGCGCCCGGCGAGTCCGAGCAACGCCCGCGCATGGCCCATTTCCAGGTCACCGCGTTCGAGCAGCGTCCGGGTGTCCGCTTCCAGGTTCATGAGGCGCATGAGGTTGGTAATGGTGGTACGGGACTTGCCCACCGCCTCGGCCACTTGTTTCTGAGACAGCTCGAACTCGTCCTGCAGGCGTTTCAGTGCCATGGCTTCTTCAATGGGATTGAGATTTTCCCGCTGAATGTTCTCGATCAACGCCATGGCAATGGCCGCCTCATCCGGTACGTCCTTCACCAGGGCCGGAATACTGTCAAGGCCTGCCAACTGGGTCGCGCGCCAGCGGCGTTCGCCGGCGATGATTTCGTATCGGCCCTCGGCAATCGGCCGCACGACAATCGGCTGCATCACGCCCTGGGCGCGGATGGATTGTGCCAGCTCTTCCAGTGTCTCCGGGTCCATGTCCCGGCGGGGCTGATACACACCACGCTGAATCAGGTCCACTGGCAGCTGGCGCAGTTCACCCTCTTCATCCACGGGGGTTTGCGCCGTCCGTGCCTTGGCTCCGGTGAGCAGTGCACTCAGTCCCCGATCTCCCAGTCCTCGCTTTCTCGCGGCCATCAGTGTCCTCAGTCTTCGGTCAGTGCTGCAGCTGTCTTGTGTTCTGCCTTGTGGCGTCGAATCATTTCACCCGCCAGTGCCAGATAGGCTACCGCGCCCTTGGAGGCCTTGTCATATTTCAGTGCCGGAATGCCGTGAGAGGGGGCTTCAGCCAGACGCACGTTGCGGGGAATCAGGGTACGATAGACCTTGTCACCAAAGTACTCGTGCAGCTGGGCCGAGACATCCCGTGTCAGGCTGTTGCGCGGGTCGTACATGGTACGCAGCAGCCCCTCGATGTCCAGCTCCGGATTCACCGTCTCGCGAATCTGTTCGATGGTGTTCATGAGCGCGGCCAATCCCTCGAGGGCATAATATTCGCACTGCATGGGTATAAGTACGCTGTGTGCGGCCACGAGGGCATTGACTGTCAGCATGTTCAGGGACGGCGGGCAATCAATCAGCACATAATCATAACGATCACCAAGGCTGCTGAGCGCCAGCTTGAGACGGTATTCGCGGCCAATTTCATTGATCAGTTCGACTTCGGCTGCCGTCACATCGCCATTGGCGGGCAGCACATCATAGCCGGCTGCCTCGGAACGGATAATGACCGTCTCCGCGCTCTTCTTTTTGGTCAGGACCTCGTAAAGCGTCGCATCCACGGCATTCTTGTCCACGCCGCTGCCCATGGTGGCATTGCCCTGAGGATCCATGTCCACCAGCAGAACCTTGCGTCGTGTTGCCGCCAGTGACGCAGCCAGGTTGACACAGGTGGTGGTCTTGCCCACACCGCCCTTCTGGTTGGTGACCGCGATGATTCGTGTCATGTTCAAGCTCCTGCGTGCGCGTCCCGGGACAAGATGATGAGGTGGCGTGCGCCTTCGTTACCCGGTACTTTCAGTGCGTGGCTGCCCGTCACGCGCCATTCCGGGGGCAGGGCGCGGATTTCCGCTTCCGGATACTGCCCCTTCATGGCCAGCAAGGGCGTCCGGGGACCCAGCAGCGGCCCGCACCATCTTACCATGTTCTCAAGCGCGGTGAATGCCCGGCTGGTCACACCGTCCAGCGGCCCGGCAAGCTGAACATTCTCGACACGGTCATGAATCACCTCGACATTTCCGGGTTTCAGTTCCAGCACACACTGGGTCAGAAAACGGGTCTTCTTGCCATTGCTGTCGATCAGCGTCCAGCGGGTATCCGGCCGAACCAGCGCCAGCACCATGCCGGGAATCCCGCCTCCGGTGCCCACATCAGCCCAGCGGTGGCCCTTGATCCAGGGCAGGATAGACAGGGCATCCAGCACATGCCGGTGCATCCATTGTGCCGGATCGCGAACAGCCGTGAGGTTGTAGGCCGCATTCCAGCGCTGCATGAGTCGCAGGTATCCATACAGGGCCTCACAACGATCCGCGTCCAACGACAGGTTCAACTGCGCCAGCCCCTGAGCCAGCTGATCCGACCAGAGCGATGTGTAATCCTGGCCGCTCATGCGCTGCGCTTTTTCAGGCTGTGCTTTTTCAGGTACACCAGCAGAAGGCTCACTGCCGCGGGTGTCATCCCCGGAATGCGCAGGGCTTGTGCGATGGTCAGTGGTCGGGTGTCCTGAAGCTTGGTCCTCAATTCGTTCGACAGACCTGCCACCTGGGCATAGTCAAAGTCTTCCGGGATGACCGTGGCCTCATTGCGCCTGATCTTTTCAATCTCCTCGGCCTGACGGTTGATGTAACCCTCGTACTTGACCTGCACTTCCACCTGTTCGCGTACGGCTTCACTGAGATCCGGAACCTCGCCATGCAGGGCCTGAACCTGTGCCAGCGTCAGTTCCGGGCGCTTGAGCAAATCATTAAGGCTGGCTTCACGGGGAAGGGGCCTGCCCAACGCTTCAGCAAAGCGGGCGCCTGCTTCGGAATCGGGCTGGATCCAGGTATCCCGCAAACGCTGCCGCTCGCGCTCGATGGCTTCACACTTCTCATTGAAGGCTTTCCAGCGCTCATCATCTACCAGACCCAGTCGGCGACCGGTTTCGGTCAGGCGCAAGTCGGCATTGTCTTCACGCAGCAAGAGGCGATATTCCGCCCGGCTGGTAAACATGCGATAGGGCTCCCGGGTTCCCAGCGTAATCAGGTCATCCACCAGCACGCCCATGTAGGCTTCATCACGTCCGGGTGACCAGGGCTCCTTGTCTTGCGCGCGCAGGGCAGCGTTGAGGCCCGCCAGCAAACCCTGAGCGGCGGCTTCTTCGTAGCCCGTGGTGCCGTTGATCTGCCCGGCAAAGTAGAGGTTCTTCAGCGGCCGGGTTTCCAGGCTCGGCTGAAGATCCTGCGGGTTGAAATAGTCATACTCGATGGCGTAGCCCGGCCGGGTGATGTGTGCCCGCTCCAGCCCGGGAATGCTGTGTACCAGATCCAGCTGTACATCAAAGGGCAGGCTGGTGGAAATACCGTTGGGATAGAGTTCATGGGTGGTCAGACCTTCCGGCTCGATGAAGATCTGATGACTGTCCTTGTCGGCAAACCGATTTACCTTGTCCTCGATGGACGGACAGTAGCGCGGCCCAACGCCTTCAATCACTCCGGTGAACATGGGGGAGCGATCGAAACCACCACGAATGATCTCGTGTGTCCGGGGAGTCGTGCGTGTGATATGGCAGGGCACCTGTTCGGGATGTTCCTCCCGGCTTCCCAGGTAGGACATGACAGGTACCGGGGTATCTCCGGGCTGTACTTCCATCACGGAGAAATCCACAGTGCGTGCGTCAATACGCGGCGGTGTGCCGGTCTTGAGACGGTCCACCCTGAGCGGCAGCTCACGCAGACGCTGTGACAGAGCGATGGAAGGCGGGTCACCGGCACGCCCCCCCTGATGATTCTCCAGACCGATGTGAATCCGTCCACCGAGAAACGTGCCTGCAGTGAGTACAACAGTGGTTGCATGAAAGCGTACCCCCATGTTGGTCACCACACCGCAGACGATTTCGCCGCGAACGATCAGATCATCCGCAGCCTGCTGAAAAATGCGCAGGTTGGGCTGATTCTCAAGGGCATGACGAATGGCCGCCTTGTACAGCGCCCGATCGGCTTGCGCCCGGGTGGCTCGCACCGCGGGTCCCTTGCGGGCATTGAGCACACGGAACTGGATGCCGGCCTTGTCTGTGGCGCGTGCCATGATGCCCCCCAACGCATCCACTTCCTTGACCAGATGGCTCTTGCCAATGCCGCCAATGGCCGGATTGCATGACATCTGGCCGAGTGTATCGATATTGTGCGTCAGCAACAGTGTCTGACACCCCATACGGGCGGCCGCCAGTGCCGCTTCCGTCCCGGCATGACCGCCACCAATCACAATCACATCGAAATGTTCAGGATAATCCACACGCGCTCCGGCTCACCAGGTTTCAATGAACCGCGTATTTTACCTCGGGAATGGGACACTGCCCAGACTGTATAAAAAATATTCACACTTATGTGATCTGAATGAAACAATTCAATGAGTTAGGTGCCGTTTCTCAGAACTTATCCAAAGAGTTATCCACAACCTGTCGACCTGCATCTGAACACAATTACAGGCTAAGTAATTGATTTTATTTGGTATAAGAAGATGGGCGCGTCCTGAGCTGTGCACAGGATATCGATTATCCACACCATCACATGGGTTAGCGGTCACTTATCCACATGCTACTGAGGAATCTGGAAATGACTCTGATTGAGAAGATCGACGCCACAGGACAGGGTTTCCAGCCAATTGAGAAACGCTTCTATGGTATTCGGGTCAGCAAAGTAACCACCGTGCTGCGGGACGATCATCCGGGGCTGAAGCTCTCGTACCATGTGTGCCCACAGGCGCAACACCTTGCCACAGCTCATGTAACGCTGATGAAAATCCTTCATGTACAGACTGTGGAGTGAAAGGTCGTCCACGGCTTTGCTTGCATCCTGAGGTGACAGTGAGGCGCCGATATCTCCCGAAAACAGAATGCCGGATTCGGGCTCATACAGATTGATATTGCCGACTGAATGGAGAAAGTGTGCGGGCAGCAGGATCAGTTCTTCCTGCCCGAAATTTAGCCGCATGCCTTCGTCCGGTACGGCCAGCAGTCGCTCATACAGTGTATCGCGGTAGTCCTTCAGGCCCGTGAAGTGTGGCAGAAAGCGCGACCACAAGCGCGACGCAATCAGTGTCGCATGGCTGATATCCAGCCACTGGCCCGCACAGGCAGCGATATCCGGATCCTGGTGGCTCACGAACACATAACGCAGGCGATCCACCGGAAGATAATAGCGCACCGCGTCCAGCAGGGCCGGGTAGACACGCTGCCCGCCCGGCTCGAGCAGCATGCCCTCACCGTGACGAATAATCAGAAACTGATTGGCCTGTACCCCCGCACCGGTCACCAGGTCATGAAAAAGAATGCAGCGCGTGTGATCGGATTCAAACAGGATATGGCCTGGCTGTGGGCGCATACGACCTCCGGATTCGTGAACTTGTCTGAGTATAGACCACTTCCGGAGGATTCAACGGCGCTTTGATTTTATGATCAAAGTCAAGGATAATCCCCGAAGCAAGGACTCACAATGTGAACTTCATCACGTACAGTACAGGAGCGTACCATGCAGTACTCCCGCCTTCCCCTTCGCTTTCTTCTGGTTTCACTTTGTTTTTTGCTGGCCATGCCCGCAGAAGCTGCCATCACCTCGGCACAGGAGGCAGTCAATGTGGCAGGTCGCCAGCGCATGCTTTCCCAGCGCATCATCAAGGCCTGGTTGTTCAAGGGCCAGAATGTGGCAGTGGAGCGGGCCCAACGCCAGCTGGATGAAGCCGTGGCGCTCTTCGAAGAACAGCTCAGTGAGCTGGAAGACTATATTGAACGCAACGGGCTGAACACCCACATCGCCGAAACACGCAAGCTGTGGAATGGCTACCGTGTGGCCGCGCTGAGGCCTCCGCGCCGGGACAAGGCCACCGATCTGATTGAGCTCAGTCAAAAGGTGCTGGTCTCGGCCAATCAGGTGGTGTCGGATCTGGAGCTCTCGCCGAAGGGAGACCGGGAGCTGCTGCAAATCATCAACCTGTCCGGCCGTCAGCGCATGCTGTCACAGCGTATTGCCACCTATTACGCTGCACTGGCCTGGAAAGCCGGCGATGAAACGCTCAACCGCCAGCGCCTGGCCGATGCCGTCAAACTGTATGACAGCAGCCTGAAACAGCTGCTGACCTCAAAATACAACACGGAAAGCATTGCTCGCACATTGCAGAAGGTCAGTGATCACTGGAAATTCTCCCGTGCCGGCTTCGAGCTGATGGACAAGCAGGAATTCGTGCCGTTCGTGATTCTGAGCACGACCGAAAGCATGCTCAAGCGAATGGAAAAGGTCACCGGCGAGTATGCGGCGTTGTAAGTCAGTGGGTGGCCGGGGTACGCCCCGGCCGGTCAGGCCGCTCAGCTGAGCAGGCTGTCAATATCGTCCTCAGCTTCAAACAGCTCAACCATCTGGTCAAAGAAGGCTACGATATCCAGGCCAATCTGATTGGCCAGTTCATTGGGGAAGTTTTCCAGTATTTCTTCGCGAGGCTTTTCGGCCAGCATGCAATCGTTGACGTACCTGGCAATGTAAATGGCGGCAGCCAGCCCACTGAAGGGGTCTGCCTGTTCCGGATGAGCCTGGTGCGTCATCGCCTCCTGAATCTCTTCCGGGAACTTCCAGCGCCGGGCCAGCTCGGCACCCACCTGCGTGTAATCCACGCCACACTGATTCTGTTCCAGTTCGGTGCGCTTGCCCCCGTCCTTGACCAACGCATGTACCTTGGCCCATTTTTCCGGTTCGGCCATGGCGATCAGCACGTCTCCGATGTTGTGCAACATGCCGCAAGTAAAAGCCACTTCCGGATCCAGCGCGCTGTGCTTGCCGATCAGTTTGCAGATATTGGCGACCGTAAAACTATCCCGCCAGAAGGCGGTCTTGTCCAGGCCGGGAATGTCCTTGAAAGCCCCCGTCACGCCTGATGCAACGACCATTGTTTTCAGCGCTTCAAAGCCCAGCATCACCACCGCTGAATCGATGGATGCGACCTTGCGGCCGGCACCATAGCGCGCCGAGTTCGCAAGCCGTAGCACCTTGGCGGACAACGCCTGATCCATCTGCAGTTTCTTGGCAATGGCACCCGCATTGACATCCGGATTGTTGAAATTGTCGATCAGCTCCTGAACCACCTTGGGGATCTGTGGAATATCGTGAACCTTTTCAAGCAAACGCTCGACACTCATGATTTTTGCTCCTTGGTGTTGTTTTTATCCCAAGTATAGGCGGGCTTTTCACTTTTGCCTGATGAGAAAACGCAAAAAATGATACGAAGCGTAAAGGCGTGTTCAGAGGGCAGAAAAATTGAAGTGATGACTCACTTGCCAATACAAAAAGAAGAGAAGATCCGACCCAGAAGATCATCCGCCGTAAAGGCGCCCGTGATTTCCGACAGCGCTTGCTGAGCCAGGCGCAACTCTTCAGCCATCAGCTCACCGGCCAGAAACTGCTCGAGTTGCTGGCGTGCCTGACCAAGGTGCTCTGCCGCGCGTTCAAGTGCCTCAAGATGCCGGGTTCGCGCAATAACGCTGCTTTCGGTCACCTGGACGAATCCCATCTCTGACTTGAGGTGGGCACGCAGGGCATCCAGACCTTCCCCCGATGCAGCCGACAAACGGATCACCGGGGGCTCTCCGGCTGTCAGACCGGGCGATTCACCGGTCAGATCGATCTTGTTGCGAATGAGGGTAATATGATCATGGCGGGTCAGCCGGTCATAGAGCTCAGGCCAGACGTCGCGCGGATCTGTGGACGCATCGCGCGACGCATCGGTCAGAAAGAGAATCCGATCGGCTTCGGCGATTGCCTGCCAGGCGCGTTCAATGCCAATTTGCTCAACCCGGTCCTCGGTTTCCCGCAGCCCTGCCGTATCAATGATATGCAGGGGCATCCCGTCCAGATGGATATGCTCGCGCAGGATATCCCGGGTGGTGCCTTCTATATCGGTGACGATGGCGGTTTCCCGGCCCGCCAGGGCGTTGAGCAAGCTCGACTTGCCGGCATTGGGGCGACCGGCAATGACCACTGTCATGCCGTCCTTGAGCAACTGACCTTGCCGCGCCGATGCCCGCACGCGGTCCAGCGCCGCTTCCACGGCATCAAGACACTCGAACACCTGTTGATCGGCCAGAAAATCCACTTCTTCTTCCGGAAAATCGATGGCCGCTTCGACATACATGCGCAGTTCAATCAACCGATCGACCAGAGCATGAATCGTGGCAGAAAACTCCCCCTGCAACGAGCGTACGGCGCTGCGTGCAGCTTGCTCCGATTCAGCTTCGATCAGGTCAGCGATGGCTTCAGCCTGTACCACGTCCAGCTTGTCATTGAGAAAGGCGCGCTCGGAAAATTCACCGGGACGCGCCAGACGCGCCCCTGCCTGACACACGCGTTTCAGCACCAGGTCCAGCACCACGGGCCCCCCATGCCCTTGAAGCTCCAGTACATCTTCGCCGGTAAAGCTGTGGGGAGCCTTGAAGTAGAGGGCGATTCCCTCATCCAGCGCCTGTCCCGTGTCATCCAGAAAGGCGGTGAAGACGGCTTGCCGTGGCGGCGGACACTGGCGAAGGATGGATTTCGCGATGGTCGTTACGGCCGGGCCGGAGACCCGCACAATCCCCACCCCCCCTCGACCGGGAGGGGTGGCAATGGCTGCTATGGTGTCGTCAGACTGGGTCTGTACCATCAGGCTTTGCTACCGAGACCTTCTTTCTCGATAGCGCGGGTGATCATCCACTGCTGCGCAATGGACAGCACGTTGTTGGTCAGCCAGTACAGCACCAGACCCGCCGGGAACCAGAGGAAAAAGACCGTAAAGATGATCGGCATGAGCTTCATCATCTTGGCCTGCATGGGATCCGGTGGCGCCGGATTCAGAGCGGTCTGTACAAACATCGAACCGCCCATGAGCAGGGGCAGGATGAAATAGGGGTCCATGACCGACAAGTCCTGAATCCAGCCAAAGAACGGTGCTTGGCGCAACTCGACCGATTCCAGCAGCACCCAGTACAGGGAAATGAACACAGGCATCTGAACCAGTATAGGCAGACATCCCCCCAGAGGATTGATCTTCTGCTTGCGATACAGCTCCATCATGGCCTGGGACATCTTTTGCCGGTCATCACCGTACAGTTCCCGCAAGCGCTGCAGTTCCGGGGCCACCTGACGCATGCGTGCCATCGACCGATAACTCGCGGCGGAAAGCTTGTAGAAGGCAGCTTTCACCAGAACGGTCAGGAGAATGATGGCGATTCCCCAGTTACCCACCAGCCCGTGGATGAAATCAAGCACCAGGAACAGGGGTTTGGCAATCCACCACAACCAGCCGTAATCCACGGTGAGATCCAGATTCGGTGCCACATTTTCGAGAATGTCCATCACCTTGGGACCGAGATACAGCTTGACCGGCAACGTTTGCTCGGCCCCGGGGGCCACTTCCACCGCATCATCCACAAAGCCGGTGAGATACTGTTTTCCACCGCTGACCTGTGTCATTTTGGCCTGGTAATGGTGAGTGGTCTCAGTTTGCGGAATCAGCGCAGACGCAAAATAATGCTGGATAAAGGCGATCCAGCCACCGGTATCCGTCTCCTTGACAGGCCCGTCATCGAGATCGGACAGTTTCACCTTCTCATACGGCTTCTCTGCCGTGGAAAAAACGGGACCATGGAAGGAAACGGCCGCTGCGCGCCCACTGGCCCCGGGATCAGGCGAGTCATCGCGTACCAGTTTTGCGGCCAGATTCAGGGTCAGCGGTTTCCCGCTGCCATTGCGAATCAGATACTCCACGCCCACTTCATAACTGCCGCGTGAAAAGGTAAAGCGCTTGATCAGTGTCACGTCGTCCTGTTGGTGGGTCAGATCCACCTGAATTTGTGACTGGCCGTCGGCGAGCGAGACCTGACGCTGGGCCACACGATAGTGGGGCTGCGCATTCTTGCGATAGAAACCATCCTTGCCCAGAAGCGAAACCTGAGCAAAGAACAGGCGATCAGGGCTGGATTCCAGCAGTGGGAAAGGGCTGCTGCTGTTGAGTGCGACCGGATACTTAAGCAGCTCCGCCCGGCGAATGACGCCACCCACAGGGTCAATGGCCAGGCGCAGGACATCCGTGGTGACAATTATCGGCGCATCTATCGGTGCATCGGGCCCTGAAGTCGTCGACGGGATGCTGACTTCGCCACCCCTGTTTCCGGCCACCGGTGTGTCCAGTTCACCGGTCGGGCTGTCTTCGGCAGCGGCCGTTTCAAAGGCCGGTGTTGCAGCATTGGTGGGGGAGGCAGGCGCGGTTTGGCCGAACTCCTTGTTCCACTCCAGCACCATCATGTAACCCACGACCATCAAACCGATGATCAGGGCGGTACGAACCAGTTTCAATGTTGAGCTCATGGGTGATCAGATCTTTTGCATCGATGACAGGACTGCGGCGCCGGGGGTACCGGATCTTCGCCGCCTTCAGACCAAGGGTGGCATCTTAGCAGACGCCGCACGGTAAGGACACTCCCCTTGAGGGCGCCATGTACACGTATCGCATCCATTCCATATTCCGAGCAGGTGGGCCAGAAACGACACTGACGGCCGATAAACGGACTGAGGGTCAGCTGATACAGGCGAATCAGGCCCAGAAGGAGTCTGGCCGGCCAGGACGGAGGGCATTCAGCCTTCGGATCGTGTTCGCTCATAGCGTTCATTGAGTTTGCGAAACGCCTTGGCCAAGCGACGGGTCAGAACCGGATTATCCAGCGCCATGGCATCCTGTCTGGCGATACAGATGATATCCAGAGCCGGAAGAGACGCTTGGTTGTGCCGGAAGAATTCGCGCACCAGGCGCTTGAAACGGTTGCGATGTACCGCACGCTTGGAAGCTTTCTTTGAAACGATCACACCTATTCGGGGATGACCCAGAGTATTGGGACGTGCGAGGAGCAACAACTCGGGAAGTGGCACCTTGACGAGCGGTGCATCAAAGACAAAACGATAATCCCCGGGGCGCAGTAGCCGCACCTGCCGGGGAAAACCGTGCTGAGTCACGGGGGACTCAGACAGACAGACGCTTGCGGCCCTTGGCACGACGACGTGCCAGCACCTGACGGCCATTCTTGGTCGCCATGCGTGCACGGAAGCCATGCGTGCGCTTGCGCTTCAGTACGCTCGGTTGAAAAGTACGTTTCATGACTGAGTACTCACAAAAAAGGTTAAACACGTGTCCAAATTTGGGACCGGCAATTCTAGGGGATCCGCTTATAAATATCAAATAAATCTTTTTCTTTCTGAAAGATAGTGATGGTTATGATGATTAGGGTGCCCTTCTTCTGTGCAAAACCCATGAAACAGCTTTATGTACAATGAGTTGCAAGAAGTAAAAAACTTCGGATAACCCCTTGGCGGGGGGTGCGCAAGCGGGCTGGGAAGCTGTGGACAAGTCCTCCGGTTATGCACAGGCACATGTTTCCACGTTTTCTCCCCGGGTTTTCCACAGGGTCCGGCGCAATCCTTTCACAGCGGGTTGTGGATAAAAAAATCACCCCATAGAACTGTTAAAAACTCAGTTGAAAACCTGTTAACTAATTGAAAAATAATAACATAGTTTTCCACAGGCTTGTTCAGGCAGTGGAAAACCGGGCTGGAAGGGCTGCCTGGGACAAGGTAGAATCAGGGTTTGTTCAAACAGATTCAGTTCCTGTCGGGCACAGTTGTTGACAGCACACTTGCATGCCTTTGGGCTCGGGCCCGGAGACAGGAATCTATTGCTTTTTTGAAACAGAACAGGTGGAGGGTATTCCGCGTGGCGGAAGGAGCGTGGCAAGACTGCTTGAACCGGCTTCAGGACGAATTGTCGTTGGCGGATTTCAGTACCTGGATCAGGCCCCTTCAGGGAGAAGTGGTCGGGGATCACCTGACATTGTTCGCACCCAACCGGTTCGTCAAGGAGTGGTTCGATCAGAAATACGCTGCGCGTGTACTGGAGCTGTGGCGGGAAATGCGGGGTCAGGATGCCGCGGTGTCCGTGCGCATCGGCAGTGCCCG
>RFIV01000114.1 GCA_003695085.1 Gammaproteobacteria bacterium | reverse complement strand
GGATCCGCTTTACCTGCGTGTGGTGCGTCTGGTGCGGCTGTTCAAGCTCACGCGTTATTCGCGCTCCATGGACCTGTTGTTGACCGTGCTGCGCAAGGAGGCCAACAGCCTGATATCGGCCATTGCCATATTGGTGATGCTGATTCTGCTGGCCTCGGCGGGCATCTATGCGGTGGAGAGTGATGATCAGCCGGAAGCCTTCGGCTCGATACCCAGGGCCCTGTGGTGGGCAACGGTGACCCTGACGACGGTAGGGTATGGCGATGTGGTGCCGGCATCGGTCGGCGGGCGCATGCTGGCCATGTGCATCAGTATTCTCGGGATTGGTCTGGCCGCCCTGCCAGCGGGTATTCTGGCCTCGGGGTTTCAGCGCGAGCTGGATTTGCGCAAACGCAAGTACGAGGTGGAAGCCCGGGAAGCCCTGGCAGATGGTGTGGTGACCCGGGCCGAGCGGCGCAAGCTCAATCGTGAGCGTCAGCGACTGGGCCTGGAGAGAGAGGAAGCCCGGGAAATCCTGGAGGGGCTTGAGCTGGAACTGGATCAGGACACGGAAGGTCTGTACCATTGCCCTCATTGCGGCGAAGTGCTGGATAAACGCCAAGGCCCTTCGGATCAAGTTCCCGATCGAGAAAGACGATGAACGATTCGCCTGACACCCCGAACCCCGATGATCCCGATCTGCTGCGTGCCAAGCTCAACACCGATACAGCGCGGATTCGCTGGCACGAGTTGCAGCGTTACTGGGCACGCGGGCAGGTCGTACGGGTCCATTCGCGGCTGAACCTGATTGATGTCGGTCTGGCATTGCGGGCAGATGACAAGGCGCTTTTCGAGCGCTGGATGCGCGCCGGCGATGTGGGGCCGGTGACCGATGATCAGGCGCGGCAGTGGGTGGAAAGCGACCCCGAGCTCTGGGCGCTGGTCATTGCCCCCTGGGTGCTGGTGCAGTATCGGCCCCTGCACTGAACTGAGAGACCGCCCGTGCAGAACTTTCAAGGAGGGGGTTATGAGCAACAGGCATGACGGCAGTGCGAAGATGCCCAAGACCATCAAGGCGGGTTGTGGCATCCGCTTTGACCCGGATGACCTGAGCGAGGATACCTCGTTCGACTTTTCGGACGCGGCAAAGTGGCTGGAGGCCACGCGAGACGATGGGGAGTCCGGTTCAGAGTCAGGCCACTCGGGAAAGACTGAGCCGGGACCTGAAAACGAACATCCCGACCACCCTGAAAAGGTTCCTGAATCAGGTACGTAGCAGATGCAGCAAAGGCCGGCTCGACGACCTTGACAAATTGTCATGGGGCGCGTGTCGGAGCATGGCTATAATGGCCCAAAGCCATGCATCTGATAAGGAATTTTCCATGCCTGTTCTACGCTCCTCTGTCGCTGCAGCACTGATTGCAATCAGCGTCTCCGCGCACGCGCAAACCCCTTCCTTTACCTTTGACGGCAAGACCTACGCGGGTGACACACTGCCAGCGCGCCTGCAACAGCAGTTCTACCAGATGGCGCTGGAGCAGCGAGGCAAGCAGCAGCAGGCCATCGACAATTATGTGCTGCAGACCTGGCTTGAGGCGGAGGCCGAAAAGGCTGGCGTATCGCCCCAGGAATACCAGCAGCGCGTCTTCAGGGTCGATGTGCCGACGGAGGAAGAGCTCAAGGCCTTTTACGATCAGAATCAGGCACGCATGCCCGCGCCCTATGAGCAGATCAAGGGTCAGATTCGCGAATTCCTGCAGGGCCAGCAGTTCCAGAAGCAGGTGGCTGCAACCCTGGAAAAGCTGAAAAAGGAAAAGGGCTACAGCGTCACCCTGCCGGAGATTCAGCCTCCCCGCTTTCAGGTAAAAACCGAAGGCTATCCCTTCAAGGGCGCTGCCGATGCGCCGGTCACATTGGTGAAGTTTGCCGACTATCAGTGCCCGCACTGCAAGGAGGCGGTACCGGTGATGGATACGCTGCTCAAAAAATACGACGGCAAGCTCAAGCTGGTCTATCGGGACTTTCCCATCAACCCCTCCGGCATTTCACGCAAGATTGCCTGGGGAGCCGTGTGCGCTGATCAGCAGGGCAAGTTCTGGGCGTGGCATGACAAGGCCTTCGAGCGGCAGACCTATCTGAAGAGCATCACGCCGGAAATGCTGGCGAAGGAAGTCGGACTGGACGCCAACCAGTTCAAGACCTGTTATGACGATCCGGCCACCCGCAAGCACGTGGCGGAGTCCTACGCGGAGGGTAATGCGCTCGGGATTAGCGGTACACCCACCTTTTTCGTTAACGGCCTGGTCGTGAACGCCACGCCGACCCTGGAGGCTGACCTGTCGCGCGTCATTGACGCCGAACTGGCGCGTCTGAACAAGTAACGGAGGCCGGTCATGCGAGTCTGGGGCATTCTGGGCATTGTGTTCACGGCCGTGATCGCTGCCTGCGCGGTGGTCAAGCCACCGGCCACGATACAGGCCGGTGAGTGGACACTGGTCTACGCCGGCAATCTCAACGGTGAGCTGGAAGCTTGTGGCTGCACGGTGGAAGGGAACTTGGGTGGTATCTTGCGGCAGACCCAGATACTCGATGCCTGGCGCGCAGAAAAGCCTGACACCTTTTTCGTGAATGCCGGCGGACTGTTCAATTCCCGCAGCCCCACGGACAAGATTACCAGCGCGTTTATTCGCTCCGGTGCCGCGCAGCAGGGGTGGGATGCCATCGGCTTGCAATGGAAGGACCTGGACTATGGCGTTGAACCGCTTGTTGAATCCGGACTTCCCTGGGTCGCGAGCAATGCTGTCAATCTGCCCTTCGAGAAGGTGCGCCTGATCGAGAAGGCGGGGCGCAAGCTGGCGTTCTATAGCTGGCTCAACCCGTCCGAGTCACCCTATGCGGCCATGCAGGGCGATGGGTTTCCCCGTGCCGAAGCCAGTGCAGCGTTCTCGGCACAGCTGAAAAACTCGCGAGAGCAAGGATATCTGAACGTCGTCAGCACCACGCTGACTGCCGAGGAGGCCGATCGCCTGTTGCCCATGGACCTGATCGACGTCTTGATCGTCAGGGCCGTGGATGAGGAGTACAGAGAACCGGTCATGAAGGGCCAGACGCTGATCCTGCAGCCGGGCACCCGTGGCCAGCGCCTGGCGCGCCTGACGCTGAACGTCAGTGACAAGGGTGAAGTCTCCGTGAAGGCCCATCAGGTCTTCACCTTGCCCGCCAAGGTGGGCGAGGCGGAGCGACTGAAGGACTGGTATCAGGGTTATACCGACGCGTTGATGGAAGACTATCAGCGGCAGGTGGCTCTGCTGACAGGGGAGGGTGCCTCGGCGAAGTCCCCCTACGCCGGTACCGAGGCCTGTGCCGGGTGTCACGTTGCGGCGTCGGAGGCCTGGAAGAACAGCAACCATGCCCATGCCTTCGAGCAGTTGGAAAAGGTCAACAAGCAGTTTGATGCCAATTGCATTGGCTGCCATACCGTCGGATTTGGTGAGCCGGGTGGATTTATCGATCCCCAGAGCACGCCCGAGCGCATGAACGTGCAGTGCGAGTCCTGTCACGGCCCTGCGAAGGCGCATGTGGAAAGCGGTGGTCAGGTGAAGCTGGCTGAGGTGCTGGGCGAGCAGGGCCCCGTCTGCCTTCAGTGCCATACCCCCGAGCACAGCCCGTCCTTTGATTTCGAGACATACTGGCCGCGCATTGTTCATGGTCTGGATGCCCGTCCGGCCAGCCCGTAGCGCCTGAACCGGGGTCAGCTCGCCTGAATGCCGGGGCGGTATCCGGTGTTCAGGCGGTATCCTGCCGGGCCGCCTCGGCCTTCTCCCTCAGCGCATGAAAGTCCTCGCCCAGATCAAAGAAGATGCCTTCTGACTGAGCCCGCACCTGACCCTCCGGCCCGAGCAGATCGGCGCTGATGAATACCTTGCGGCCACGTCGTTCATCAATCCGGCAGGTGACGCGGTGAGGGACTTCCAGCGGCACGGGCTGACGGTAGTCCACGCTCAGACGCCCGGCGACGGCCTTGTGTCCACTCGCCCAGGCAAGCGTCCCCATCATTTCGTCCAGAACCGTCGCGATACTGCCCCCGTGCGCGTGTCCCGGTGGCCCCTCGTGCTTCGCGTGAAAGGTGACATCCGCTTCCAACACATCGCCGTTCAGATGCACGGTGACATCAAAGACCGACTGCAGAAAGGTGGACTGATAGTCCTTGTTCAGGGTTTTCATGTGCGCTCCGAGAGGTTTTTCCGATTTTTACTTTATCGCACGCTTCGGGGGGCGGCCATTGCACCAACCGCCAATCCGGCAGACAAAACCTGCCAAAAACCGGATAATAGCGGATTCGGCCCCCTGGGCAGCTCATGCATCATCCGGATCACCTCATGGAAATCAAAGTCAATTTTCTCGATAACCTGCGTATTGAAGCCAAATTCGATGACTTCACGGTCATTGCCGACCAGCCCATCCGTTACAAGGGCGACGGTTCCGCACCCGGTCCGTTCGACTACTTTCTCGCCTCGTCGGCCATGTGCGCGGCGTACTTCGTGAAGGTGTACTGCAAGGCGCGCAACATCCCCACCGAAAACATCCGCGTGGCACAGAACAACATCGTGGATCCGGAAAACCGCTACAAGCAGATTTTCAGGATTCAGATCGAGCTGCCGGAAGACCTGCCGGAGAAGCACAAGCAGGGGATTCTGCGCGCGGCCGAGCGCTGCACGGTCAAGAAGGTTATCCAGGAAGGGCCGGAATTCGTGATCGAGCACGTGACCAGCCTTGATGACGATGCCCAGGCCCTGCTCACGATCCGGCCGGATGAGGCCCACCGGACGTTCATTGAAGGCAAGGACCGGCCGCTGGAAGACACCATCGCCCATTTCACCCGGATACTGGCGGACCTGGGCATGAAGATCGAGATTGCCTCCTGGCGCAACATCGTGCCGCATGTGTGGTCCCTGCACATCCGGGATGCTGCCTCACCCATGTGTTTCACCAACGGCAAGGGGGCCACCAAGGAAAGCGCCCTCTGTTCCGCGCTGGGCGAGTTCATGGAGCGGCTCAACTGCAACTTCTTCTACAATGACCAGTACTTCGGGCCGGACATCGCCAACGCACCTTTTGTTCACTATCCGAACGAGAAATGGTTTCAGCCCGGCCCCGATGACACCCTGCCGGAAGGTATGCTGGATGACCACTGCCTGGCCATTTATAACCCGGAGGGCGAGCTGCGCGCCTCTCACCTGATCGACACCAACTCGGGCCGGGCGGATCGTGGCATTGTCTGCCTGCCGTTTGTGCGCCAGTCCGATGGCGAGACGGTGTACTTCCCGTCCAATCTCATTGAAAACCTGTTCCTGAGCAATGGCATGAGCGCGGGCAACACGCTGGCGGAAGCAAAAGTGCAGTGCCTGTCGGAAATCTTCGAGCGCGCCGTGAAGCGGGAGATCATCGAGAACGAAATTGCCCTGCCGGATGTGCCGGAGTCGGTGCTGGCCCGCTACCCGGAAATCGTGGAAGGTATCCGGGCGCTGGAAGCCCAGGGCTTCCCGGTTTTGGTCAAGGATGCGTCACTCGGCGGGCAGTTTC
>RFIV01000113.1 GCA_003695085.1 Gammaproteobacteria bacterium | reverse complement strand
GGGCTGAAGGGGCAACGGGCACCGCGTCAGCGCCGGGCGGCCGCCAGCGAACGCCGGAGATGTTCGGCCGCCTCCAGCCACTGATCCAGGCGATCCGGTTCCCGGACGAAGTTGCGGACAAGCGTTTGCATGCCCTGGGCCAGCGCCTCCGGCGCATCCCGGTCAAAGAACTGCGTCAGTCCGTCCGCCTGCGCCAGAATGGCATGCCCCTGCGCCAGCACCGGATCTTCAGGAGGTGGCACCGCCTTCAGTGGCGAGAAGGTGCCGTACTGCTGGTTGAGGTATGCCTGCTGTGCCGGTTCGGCCATGAAGCGCAGAAAGTCACGGGCGGCTTCCGGATGCTGTGCAAACTTCGGGATCACCAGAATATCCGTGGGTGCATCTTCAGCCGGCGGAAGGGTCGGGTCCATTACGGGAAAGGAGATAAACCCGGTATCCTCGCGCACAGATTCAGGCATTTCTGCCAGCGCAAACTGACCCATCAGCATCATGGGTGCCCGCTTGCGATAAAAATAGGGCAAGGCCTCGCGCCAGTCCATGCCGGCATGTGCTGCCGGGTACAGCCCCGCCTTCAGCCAGCGGGCCCAACCGTGAACACCTGCCTGACCTGGTCATCGGTAAAGGGAATCTCGCCTGCCGTCAAGCGTTCGTGGAACGGCTTGCCGTTCAGCCTCAGATTCAGGTAGTCGAACCAGGCCAGAAGCGTCCACGGCGCATCACTGCCCAGTGCAAACGGCGTCAGCCCGGCCGCGCGCAGGCGTGCCATGACTGCATCGAGTGCCTGTCCGGTTGCCGGAGGCTTCAGACCCAGCTGTCTGAAAACTGACTTGCGATAGAAGATGCCCCAGGGATAGTAGCTGACGGGCATGCCCCAATAACGCTCCGCGTAGCGCACTGTGCTCAGGGCACTGGCAGTAAACCGGTCCTCGTTCAGCACATCCGTCAGCTCATTCAGGGGCCGCAGCCGTCCGTTGCGGATCAGCCGCCGCAACCGCTCGCCGCCAAACCAGACAATGACATCCAGGCCACTGTCCGGGTCGCTGAGCAACGCATCGATACGTGCCTTGAACTGCTCATGCGGGTACGCCACCACCAATACCTGGTGCACACCACGGCTGTTGTATCGGGCAGTCAGCTCGTTGATGGCCTCGCGCTGGGTGGCCGAAACCGGCATCACCGCCAGCGTCAGTGTATCGGCACGGGGTCCCCCCGCCAGCAACAACAGACCAGCGAAGCCTCCCAGGAAAGATCTCACCCATCGCCCGGCCATCATGCGTACGTTCCCAGACTCACCCTCTTTGCCTCCCTTAAGGTATAGTTGGCTTTTTTGATCCCTGCACACTCATCACATCGAAAGGACGCCAGAAGGAAGCCCGTCCATGTCAGCCAACGCCAACTCCGTCAAATCCGTCATCTATGCACTCAGCGCCAACCTGGCGATTGCCGTGGCCAAGCTGGGGGCCGCGCTGGTCACCGGTGCCACGTCAATGATGGCCGAAGCCGTACACAGCTTCGCCGACAGTGGCAACCAGCTCCTGCTGCTGTGGGGCATGCGTCAGGCGCACCGCCCTCCCACCCCGGATCACCCGCTCGGCTATGGCAAGGCGGTGTATTTCTGGTCGTTCATCGTGGCCATCATGCTCTTCTCCATGGGCGGCCTGTATTCCGTCTATGAGGGCTGGCACAAGCTCCATGCGCCCGAAACCCTGAGCACCCCCTGGCTGGCAATCGGTGTGCTGGTGTTTGCCATTTTTGCCGAAGGGGCGTCCCTGATGGGCTGTATTCGCGAAGTGAACAAGGAGCGTGGCTCCCGCTCATTTGCGCAATGGTTTCGCGAGACCCGCACCAGCGAACTGCTGGTGGTGTTTGGCGAGGATCTGGCCGCCCTGCTCGGCCTGTCCTTCGCTCTGCTTGCGCTTTCACTGGCCATGGTCACCGGCAATCCGGCCTGGGATGCCGCAGGCAGTATCGCCATCGGTGTGCTGTTGATCATCGTGGCCGTCATGGTCGGTGTGGAGGTCAAGGCGCTGCTGATCGGTCAGGGTATGGATCCAGCCCGCAAGGAACGCATGATCCGGTGGCTCAATGATCAGCCGGAAGTTGCGCACGTCTTCAATCTGGTGTCGCTGCAGATGGGCAATGATCTGATGGTGGCCGTCAAGGCCCGCATGGCGCCACAGCCGTCGGATATCGCGCTGGTGGAAGCCATCAACGCGGTGGAAGCACGTCTTCAGGAGACCTTTCCGGCTGTGATGTGGTCGTTCTTCGAGCCCGACATTCGTGACTGATTACCGCTTCATGCACCGCCACGGGCTCACCCTGGCAGCGGCCCTGCTGGTCATGCTGGGGCCGTTCAGTATCGATGCCTACCTGCCGGCCTTTCCGTCCATCGAAGCCGACTACGGCGTCTCACGTGCCTTGCTCAGCCAGACGCTGGCAGGCTACCTGATCGCCTACGCAGGCGGCATGCTGATCTGGGGGCCACTGGCAGATCACTATGGGCGCAGACCGGTGATCGTCGTGAGTCTGCTCATGTTCGCGGCCGCCTCGGCACTGTGCGCGGCCGCACCGGACCTCAACGTGTTTCTGACCGGACGTATCCTGCAAGGGCTGGCCGCCAGCGGCAGTACGGTGGCCAGCCGGGCCATGATTCGCGATGCACATACGCCCGAAGGGGCTCAAAGGGCCATGTCACAAGTGATGATGGTCTTTACCATCGCGCCGGTCATGGCACCCCTGGTGGGTGGCTGGCTGGTCAGCGCGTTGGGCTGGCGCAGCATATTCTGGACCCTGGTGGGTTACGCGACGCTGCTTTCGGTCATACTGGCCGTGTGCCTGCCGGAGACCCGGCCCGCCGGGGATGTCAGGCCACTCGCCTTCGGCCGCATTTTCAGAACCTATGGCGACACGCTGGCCCATGCCCGCTTCCGGCTGCTGCTGATGACCGGCACCTGCACCTTCGGTGCCTTCTTCCTGTACATTGCCGGCGCACCCACCGTCATCTTTGATGTATTGGGGCTGTCGGAAACAGACTTCATCTGGCAGTTCGGCCCCATGGTGACCGGCATGTTTCTGGGTTCACTGGTGTCCCAGCGCATCGCCCGGCGTCACGGCCCGGTGGTGGCAGTGTCATGGGCCTGGCGGCTGGCGACGCTGGCGGCCCTTTTCAACCTGGGGCAGTCCTTGTGGCTCACCCCGCATATTGTCACGGTCATCGGCCCGCTGGTGGTCATGGCGTTTGCCATCGCCCTGCTGCTGCCGGGCATCACCGTTC
>RFIV01000112.1 GCA_003695085.1 Gammaproteobacteria bacterium | reverse complement strand
TTGCGCCATTCGCTGAAGATATCCGAGAAACTTTTCTTCTGGTTATAGATGCGATCCAGCAGGCTGAAGTCGCCGAAATTGAAGTTGGGCTTGTACGGATGGTTCTTGAAGACTTCGCCTTCCAGATTGGCCGGCGTGGGGATGTTGGCTCGTGAATAGCTGAACCCGAAACTGCCGGTTTCATGGTCGGCGGTCATCACCACCAGTGTATCCTTGCGGTTTTTGGCCCAGTCGATCACCACCTGCACGGCTTCGTCAAACTTGAGCATTTCGTGCAACATGGTGGCCGCATCATTGTTGTGGCCCGCCCAGTCGATCTGGCCGCCTTCAACCATCAGGAAGAAACCATCCGGGTCACGGCTGAGCACGTCCAGCGCCTTGCGTGCCATCTCTGCAAGGCTCGGCTGCCAACGGTTCGGGTCGTTCTTTTTGTGTGTATAGCGGATGCCATCATCCATGCCCGAGTAGGCGTAGAGACCCAGCAGCTTGTCGCCTTCTGCCTGCATGAGCGATTGCCGGTCGAAACTCAGCGCATAGCCGCGCTTCGCGGCTTCCTCCAGCAGGTTGCGCTCATCCTTGCGCTTGGATTTGATCTTGATATGGCCGCCGGTCTGCGTGCGGATGGCCTCATAGGTAGCGCCCTTCTCGTTGACCGATTGGGGAATCCAGTAACGCAGGCCGCCGGAGAGCATCACGTCCACGTCGGCCTTGAGCAGCTGCTCGGCGATCTCGTTTTCCTGTGAGCGGTGGGCCACGTGCGCGCCAAAGGCAGCGGGGGTGGCATGGGTGATGCGCGTGTCGGACACCAGGCCGGTGGCCTTGCCCATGCGCTCGGCACGTTCCAGCACGGTGTCCACCACATGGCCATGCTCATCCACGCCCAGGGCTTCGCTGGGGGCCAGCTTGCCGGTGGCCAGTTGGGTGGCGGCGGCGGCAGAGTCCACGACCAGGGCATAGGCCGGGTTGGTGCGCACCACACCGGTCACGCCGCTATTCATGAGTTGTTCGATGGCCGGCGTCTTGCCTTGATAGACCGAGTGCGGGGCATTGTGTGCGTAGTAGGACAGCAGCCCCACCTGCTGGGGCCCCATGCCGTCGCCGATCAGCAGAATCACGTTCCGGACCGGCTGATCACTTTCGGATGCCTGGACGCCAGGCGTGGCAGTCAGAGCCGAGGCTGCGGCCAGTGCACACAGCGTGGTTTTGAAGAAGCGCATGTTTCCCTCTCGATATTCCTGAGTCAGTTTTGAACGGGAACCATAACCTGCCAAAATGTCACTTTTCTGACGTGGAGATGACAGTCTGGTTGCAGCCCTGCGCCAAGGGCCGTATTGAAGATTCCTCCGCAGGATTAACCGACCTGTCTGCTTAGCTTTTCCATGGAAATTGTTTATACTTTGAGCATCTTCGCCCATGAGCCTGCCCAGTGTACAAGCTGATAATCCTTGTGTTGTGGCTGTCAGGTCTGGCGACCGCGGCCCCGGGCCTGGCTCGCATGGACATCTCACAACCTGATCCTGCCAGACTGGCCGATGTGCTGCAGGTCTGCCCCGAGTCCTTGCAGAAGGCGGATATCCGGGATGTGCTGCGGGCAGATACCCGCCAGGCCTTTTCCCCTCTGGGGGCGGCCACCCTGGCGCATGGCATTGGTTCTTCCCCGATCTGGCTGAAAATCCCGGTGTCCAACCCCACGCCCCACCCGATTCCGCGAGTGCTGGTTCTGGGCGTGACCTGGACGGATGCGCTCGAGGCCTACGTGGTGGCGGATACCCCCCTGGAGGCCAATGCCATCCACAGTTTTTCGTCCGCCGGGGATCTGCGCCCGTTTGATCCGACCACCCTGAAACCGCCCGATGTGTTTCTCGAACTCAGTCTGCCCCCCGGAGAAAGCACGATTTACCTTCGGATTCAGGGACCGGATCCACAAACCCTCCCCATTGCCCTGCTGACACCTGAAGACGCTCAGAAGCGTCATGTGACCAACCACTATGCCTACGGTGCCCTGTATGGCTTCCTGCTGGCACTCATGGCCTTCAATCTGGTGCTGTATGCCGGACTGCTGGACCGCTACCATGTGCTGTACGCACTGTACATGGCCGCCTTCACCCTGCTGAACATGAGCTACACCGGACACGGCTTCATGTGGCTGTGGCCGCAGAATATCCTGTGGCAGCAGTGGGCACCTGCCGTGCTGATGGTAGCTTTCGCGGCAACGGGCCTGTTGCTGGCATTGAACTTCCTCGAGATTCGCCGTCTGGCACCGCGTGTTTTCCGGTATACCACCTTGGCACTGATCATCGTCCCTGCGTGCCTGGCCGGCTTGATTGCAGTCGATGCCCGCACCTGGGGCCTGCGACTATCACTCGTGGCCGATGTTGCCTACGGCGTTGCCATGCTCGGGCTGTCAGTGCTGGCATTACGCGCCGCCCTGCCCCACGCGCGCTATTTTCTGGTGGCCGTCGTCTTTGGCTCGACCGGCGCCATCATCACTGCTCTGGCGGTCTGGGGGCTGCTGCCGTTCAAGACCCTGACCTACCGCGCCGTGGATCTGGGCATGATGCTCGAAGCCATCCTGCTGGCCATTGCGGTCTCCGCCCGTATCTGGGACATGCGTGCGCGCCACGACCGGGCCGAGCGGCTGGCGCTGCTCGATCCGCTCACCAGTCTGTTCAACCGCCGTGCCTTCTATGACCGGAGCGCACCGGATGAGAACCGGCGCACGGAAACCCGCCAGTACGCTATCGTGATGCTCGATATTGATCACTTCAAGCAGTTCAATGATGATTGGGGGCATCAGATAGGGGATGAGGTGCTGATCCGGGTGGGACAGGCCCTTCAGGCCGCCGTGCGTCAGGCAGATGTGGCCGCCCGCTGGGGGGGCGAGGAATTCATCCTGTTCCTGAGGGATACCGACCTGCATCATGCGTCCCACCTGGCGGACCGGCTGCATGCGGCGATCGGAAAGCTACGTATTCCTCACGAGGGGGAAGAGCTGGCCATTACCGTGAGCATGGGCATTGCTCAGGGAAACCATGACGAGGGCGACATGGATGACACCATCGCCCGGGCCGACAAGGCGCTGTATCAGGCCAAGGCCAACGGTCGCAATCAGGTTATGCTGGCCGCCTGAATCAGTGCTGGCGTTCACCGTATAGCTGGGCATAGACGCCGTTCAGGCGCAACAGGTCATCGTGATGGCCCTCTTCCACCACATAGCCATCTTCAAACACGTAGGCCCGGTCCGCCTGTTTCACGGCGCTGAGCCGGTGTGCAATGATGAGCGTTGTGCGCCCCTGCAGAAAGCCATCCAGTGCCCGGTGCAGGTTGAATTCGGTTTCGGCATCCAGCGCCGAGGTGGCTTCGTCCAGAATCACCACCTTCGGATCGCTGAGTATCATGCGCGCAATCGCCAGCCGTTGCCGCTGCCCGCCCGACAGCTTGACGCCCTGCCGTCCCACGGGAGTTTCCAGACCGCTCGGCTGCTCCCGGATGAAGGCGTCCAGCTGGGCGATGGCCAGCGCCTGCCAGAGGGCCTCGTCCGGCAGGTCACGTCCCAGCGTCAGGTTGGCGCGGACGGTATCGTTGAACAGCGCCGGCTGCTGAAGCACCGTGGCCACGTGCTGCCGGATGGTTTCCAGCCCGATCGCTTCCACCGGCACGCCGCCGTAGCGGATCTGCCCGGCATCTGGCTGATACAAGCCCAGAAGCAGCTGCACCAGCGTGGACTTGCCGCCACCACTGACCCCGACCAGCGCCACCTTCTCACCCGGCTGAACATTCAGGCTCACATCACGCAGAATCGGCGTGTCCGCATGGTAGGCAAAGCTCACTCGATCCACTTCCACCCCGACGGTAGGCGCCGACGCAAAGGGATTGCTGCGGGCCGGATAGACCGGCTCCGGCTCCAGCGCCAACAGCTCGTTCACGCGCCGGATGGCGGCATCGGCAGCGAACAGCTTGTACTGCATGGTGATGATTTCCTGTACCGGGATCAGCATGAACCACAGGTAGCCAAAAACGGCCAGCATGTAGCCCACCGTCAGATCCGAGTACAGCACCGTGAGCATGGCGGCCGCGCGGAAAACATCAATGCCGAACTGAAACACCGTGAAACTGAAACGGCTGGCGGCGTCACTCTTCCAGTGATACTGAATGGCATGGTCCCGCACCGCCTTCGCCAGCCCAGTCAGCCTCAGCAGGTAGTGCGGCTCGCGATTGGCTGCCCGCAGTTGCGCCATGGCATCCAGGGTTTCTGTCAGCAC
>RFIV01000111.1 GCA_003695085.1 Gammaproteobacteria bacterium | reverse complement strand
GCCCTTGTGTGACGCTGCCTGACAACGCGACCATTTATACCAACTGCCGCAAAAGGGTGTCAAGCAGCTTTGGGCTCAATGCGGCTGGATTTGCCCCTTTTTTTCGTTTCCTTCGTCAACCGCGCTGGCGCGGGCTTTTTCCGGACTCACATCGGTGACTTTTTGATCAGGATGAGGCATCTCCGTCAGCGCAATGCCCCAGACATCATCTATCCACTGTACTGGCCGGATATCCAGATCCCCCTTGATGTTATCCGGAATGTCCTTCAGATCCCTCTCGTTCTCCTTGGGAATGATCACCGTACGAATACCGCCGCGGTGGGCTGCCAGCAACTTTTCCTTGAGTCCACCGATGGCCAGCACTTCACCGCGCAGGGTGATTTCACCAGTCATGGCTACATCGGCCCGCACGGGCACTTGAGCAAGTGTCGAGATCAAGGCCGTGCACATGGCAATTCCCGCACTCGGTCCATCTTTGGGTGTAGCGCCTTCAGGCACGTGAATATGGATATCCTGCTTTTCGTGAAAATCAGTCGGTACGCCCATGCTGGCAGCTCGGCTGCGCACCACGGTGAGCGCCGCCTGAATGCTTTCCTGCATCACCTCTCCCAGTGAGCCGGTCTTGATGACCCGCCCCTTGCCAGGCACAGAGGTGCATTCCACTGTCAGCAGCTCTCCGCCGACCTGCGTCCACGCCAGCCCCGTTACCTGGCCGATCCGATCCTGCTCGGCCGCCTGACCAAACGTGTACTTGCGCACGCCCAGGTAGTGCTCCAGGCGCTCGGGGATCACTTCGGCCGTGCCTTCCCGCTCACCCAGCGCTATTTCCTTCACCACCTTGCGGCAGATCTTGGCAATTTCACGCTCCAGCCCCCGAACGCCGGCTTCACGCGTGTAATAGCGGATAATATCCCTGAGACTGGCCTCGGGCAGCAGGAGCTCGTCCTTCTTCAGACCGGAATTGCGAATCTGCTTGGGCAGCAGATATCGCAGGGCAATATTGACCTTTTCATCCTCGGTGTAACCGGGAATCCGTATGACCTCCATCCGATCCAGCAGCGCTGGGGGAATGTTCATGGAGTTGGATGTACAGACAAACATCACTTCTGACAGGTCGTAGTCCACCTCCATATAGTGATCATTGAAGGTGTGGTTCTGCTCCGGGTCCAGCACTTCCAGCAATGCCGCCGCCGGGTCACCGCGGTGATCCATGCCCATCTTGTCAATTTCATCCAGCAGGAAAAGTGGATTGCGCACGCCTGCCTTGGAGAGCTTCTGGATGATTTTCCCCGGCATGGAGCCGATATACGTCCTCCGATGGCCACGAATTTCGGCTTCGTCACGCACGCCTCCCAGAGCCATGCGCGTATACTTTCGATTCGTCGCCTTGGCGATGGACTGCCCCAGAGACGTTTTACCGACGCCTGGCGGCCCGACCAGACACAATACCGGCCCCTTGATCTTCTTGACACGCCCCTGAACGGCCAGATATTCAAGGATGCGCTCCTTGACCTCTTCCAGACCGTAGTGATCTGCGTCCAGTATTTCCCGTGCACGCTTGAGGTCATGTCTGACGCGTGAGCGCTTCTTCCAGGGCACGCTGATCATCCAGTCGATATAGCCACGCACCACGGTCGCTTCGGCCGACATGGGCGACATCATCTTGAGCTTGCTCAGCTCGCTGTCGACCTTCTTGCGCGCCTCTTCCGGCATGCCGGCTTCCTGAATACGCTTCTCCAGCTCTTCAATTTCATTTCCCCCTTCACCGAGCTCGCCCATCTCCTTCTGGATGGCCTTCATCTGCTCGTTGAGGTAATACTCGCGCTGGCTTTTTTCCATCTGCTTCTTGACGCGGCCACGAATGCGCTGCTCAACCTGCAGAATATCAATTTCGTTCTCGAGCTTTTCGAGCAGGCGCTCCACGCGCTCTGCCGTGGCAGTCGCCTCCAGCAGCTCCTGCTTGACGGGCAGCGCCAGATCAAGGTGTGCGGCAATGGTGTCCGACAGCCGTCCCGCTTCATCGATAGTGCGCAGGGACTCAAGCAGCTCTCCCGGTACCTTCTTGCTCAGCTTCACATAACGTTCAAACTGGCTCATCAGGGTACGGATGAGGACATCCTGCTGCGCCCGGTCTTCCTCCGCCTCGATGGGCTCGATACCGGCACACTGCCAGTCTCCATCTTCAACGGCGTGTATCCTGACGCGCTGGCGGCCTTCGACCAGCACCTTGACAGTTCCATCCGGGAGCTTGAGCATCTGCAATATGGTTGCAAGCGTGCCCACAGAGTACATGTCTTCCTGACCGGGTTCGTCCACCCCGGCGTCTTTCTGGGCGACCAGCACAATCTGCTTGCCCTTATCCATGGCCACTTCCAGCGCCCGGATGGACCGAGGGCGCCCGACAAACAGCGGGATAACCATGTGCGGAAACACCACAACATCGCGCAGTGGAAGCAGAGGTAAATCGGTGTAAGCAGAAATGTGTGTCATGCAGAACCTTCAAGTTATCCGTTCAAAGAGAGTATTTGGGGGCGCGCAGAGAAAAAACAAGCCGGTCAGAGCCGGCTTGTCGGGTTCAGTCCTCCGAGGCCGCCTTGGGCGTCTCGCTGTTATCATACAGCTTGATGGGTTCGGACTCCCCGTTGATTACGCCTTCATCAATTACAACCTTTGACAGTCCTTTTTCCGAAGGCACCTGGAACATGAGCGACAACAAGACGGACTCGAGAATGCTTCGCAGCCCCCTCGCGCCGGTCTTGCGTTCCATGGCCCTTCGCGCCACAGCACGCAGCGCATCTTCTCTGAAGTCCAGCTCAACGCCTTCCATTTCAAAGAGATGCTGATACTGCTTGGTCAGCGCGTTCTTGGGCTCCGTGAGAATCTGAATCAGCGCATCTTCATCCAGCTCATCCAGAGTCGCAATCACCGGCAGGCGCCCCACAAACTCGGGTATCAGCCCGAACTTGATGAGATCCTCGGTTTCCACATCACGAATCGTTTCACCCACGGACCGGGCATCATCCTTGCTCTTGACCACGGCATTGAAGCCAATGGAGCTCTTTTCCGAGCGCTCACGGATGATCTTTTCAAGTCCGGCAAAGGCCCCGCCACAGATGAACAAGATATTTGATGTGTCTACCTGCAGGAACTCTTGCTGCGGATGCTTGCGCCCACCCTGAGGAGGTACGGAGGCAACTGTCCCTTCGATCAGCTTGAGCAGCGCCTGCTGCACACCCTCACCTGACACGTCCCGGGTGATGGAGGGGTTGTCACTCTTGCGGGAAATCTTGTCGATTTCGTCTATGTAGACGATGCCCCTCTGCGCTTTCTCCACGTCATAGTCACACTTCTGAAGCAGCTTCTGGATGATGTTTTCCACATCCTCACCCACATAGCCTGCCTCGGTCAGCGTCGTGGCATCTGCAATGGTAAAGGGAACGTTGAGCATGCGCGCCAGTGTTTCGGCAAGCAGTGTCTTGCCGCTGCCAGTCGGGCCAATAAGCAGAATGTTGCTCTTGCCCAGCTCGACTTCGCCCTTCTTGTCACGATAGCGCAACCGCTTGTAGTGGTTGTAAACCGCCACAGCCAGCGCCACCTTGGCACGATCCTGCCCGATGACATATTCATCCAGGGTAGTCTTGATTTCCTGGGGAACCGGCAGTCGCTCCGACTGCTCACCGGATGCCGCCTCCTGAATTTCTTCCCTGATGATGTCATTACACAGGTCCACACACTCATCGCAAATAAAGACCGATGGCCCTGCAATGAGCTTGCGAACCTCGTGCTGGCTTTTACCGCAGAACGAGCAGTACAGCAGCTTGCCGCCGTCGTCGCCCTTGCCGTGTCTGTCGTCAGCCATTCAATTACCTCTGAAACCTTTCATTGAACGTTGCGCAGCGCGCAACGGGATCACTCTAGTATGACTAACTGGCACCCCGTTTATCAAGTACCGCGTCGATCAGACCGTATTTCACGGCCGCATCACCGTCCATGAAATTGTCGCGATCGGTGTCTCGCGCTATGGTCTCGATATCCTGACCGGTATGATGTGCCAGTATCTTGTTCAGGTTGTCACGGATCTTGAGAATCTCCTTGGTATGAATCTCAATATCCGTCGCCTGCCCCTGGAAGCCGCCCAGCGGCTGATGAATCATGACGCGACTGTGCGGCAACGCATACCGCTTGCCTGCCGCTCCGCCCGCCAGCAACAACGCCCCCATGCTGGCTGCCTGACCGATACACAATGTGGATACGTCCGGCTTGATGAACTGCATGGTATCGTAGATGGACAGCCCCGCAGTGACTGAGCCACCGGGCGAGTTGATGTACAGATGAATGTCCTTGTCGGGATTCTCGGACTCCAGGAACAGCATCTGAGCAACGACCAGATTGGCCATGTGGTCTTCGACCTGCCCCACGAGGAAGATAATGCGCTCCTTGAGCAACCGGCTGTAGATGTCGTAAGACCTTTCGCCCCTCGCCGTCTGTTCAATAACGATGGGCACCAGAGCGTTGGCGATTTCCATCTTTTCCTGAAGTCTGTCGTCAATGCGGCTCATAGATCCTGTATGCTCCTGTATTCACCCTATAAAAGGAAACAGCCGGGCAATGCCGGCTGTTTCCAGTTTAGACCAAACCCGGGGATTACTCAGCTTCTTTTTCCCCTTCTTCTGCCTCTTGTGCCGGCCGTTCATCCGGCTTGATGGCAGCTTCATAGCCTACAGTCTCCTCGGACACCTTGGCCTTGGACAGGATGGCCTCGACCACCATGTCTTCCAGAACGACAGTCTCGAGCTGCTGGCGCGCTTCCGGAGTGTTCATGTAATACTCCACAACCTGCTCCGGGTCCTGGTAGCCTTCGGCCAGCTCTTCCACCTTGGCCTTGAGCTGATCGTCCGAGACCTTCAGCTCCTCTGACTTGATGATCTCCGCAAACAGGAGGCCTGTACGGACACGTCGCTCAGCCTGATCCTTGAACAGCTCGTTCGGCAACTGCAGCGCACTGTCTTCGGGCATACCAAAGCGTGCCGCGGCATCTTTCTTCTGAACTTCGATTTCCTGATCCACCAGCGCAGACGGGATTTCAAACTCATTCTTTGCCAGCAGCTGATCAATAATCTGCTGCTTGAGCTTGCTGTTCAGTGCCCCCTTGGCTTCACGCTCCATGTTCTTGCGCACTTCAGCACGGAAAGCGTCTTCTCCGCCTTCCTCGACACCGAATTTGCGGAAGAACTCCTCGTTCAGCTCAGGCAGGCTCGGGCGCTCAACCTTCTTCAGTGTGATCTCGAACCGGGCAGCCTTGCCAGCCAGGTTTTCGGCATGATAATCCTCGGGGAACGTGACGTCGATCGTCTTGGTTTCGCCAGCCTTCATGCCCACAATACCGTCTTCGAAGCCCGGAATCATGCGCCCGGAACCCAGCTCAATCTGGGCGTCTTCTGCGCTCCCGCCTTCGAAAGCCTCTCCGTCCAGCGTGCCCTTGTAGTCGACGGTCACGCGATCGCCTTCGGCAGCCGCGTCACTTACCTCTTCAAACTCGGCCGCCTGCTTGCGCAGCTGTTCGATCATGTTTTCGAGGTCGGCATCCTCTACCGTTGCCGTGCGACGGGTCAGCTCGAGCTCGTCCAGCCCTTTCACTTCGATCTCCGGGTAGACTTCAAAAATCGCCTCGAACTCAACGTCCTTGCCTGCCTCCATGGACTTGGGCTCAAAACGCGGGTAGCCTGCCGGCTGCAGATTCTCCTTTCCCAGCGCTTCGATGTAGGCATCGCGCATCAGCTCACCAACCACTTCCTGGCGCACACTGGCACCGTACCGCTGGCGAACAACGTGCATGGGTACCTTGCCGGGCCGGAAGCCGTTCATGCGGACGTTCTTGGCCGCTTCTTTCAGACGCTTTTCAACTTCACCTTCCACCCGGTCTGCCGGGATGCCGATCGTCATCTTGCGCTCGATGGCAGACGTGGTCTCAACCGAAACTTGCATGAACTTTTCCTCGATACTTACATGATCGCCAAAATATAAAGGTGCAAAATATTAGAAAGGCTCGCGCACGAGCGCAAGCCCTTTATTACAATCTCCGCATAAAATGTCAGCTTTCAGAGCTTGAACATGGTGCGAAAGGAGAGACTCGAACTCTCACGGGTTTCCCCACTGGAACCTAAATCCAGCGCGTCTACCAATTCCGCCACTTTCGCACGGGATACAGACTGGTGAAACAGAATACGCGGTTTCAATGCAGGATTAAAGAGAGGAAATGGGGTGGACGAAGGGGATCGAACCCTCGACCGCAGGAGCCACAATCCTGAGCTCTACCAACTGAGCTACGTCCACCACCTATCTTTCTGCAGCCCTTGTGGCGCGCCCGGCAGGACTCGAACCTGCAACCCACGGCTTAGAAGGCCGTTGCTCTATCCGGTTGAGCTACGGGCGCGATGCCTGCGCACCGCGGCGTGGGATGTCCCACCCCTCTCTGACCCGTCTTCGTCAACCTTTTGGAAGCGACTCAGATCACAGGCCCAGCTGCAAAAAGCTGGCGCGAATAATACCCACGCCCCCTGACCACGTCAACCCCAATTTCACACCCTGTTTCGGCAGTCCACTACATTTCCCCCCGCACCGTCTTTTCATATAAAATGCGTGACCACTTTTGATCGCTCTTGATATCCGGACGCACACATGACGCACGCTCAGATCATTGATGGCAAGGCCATCGCCCAGAAAGTCAGGGATGAAGTCCGCACACGCATCGAAGCCCGGTTGGCCGAAGGCAAGCGGCGCCCCGGTCTGGCGGTGGTGCTGGTGGGGAACAATCCGGCCTCGGAAGTCTATGTTCGCAACAAGAAAAACGCCTGCGATCAGGCTGGACTGTATTCGGAGTCCTACCATCTGGATGCGGACACGTCGCAGCAAGCCCTGATGGACCTGATCACCGAACTCAACAACAAGGACACCATCGATGGCATACTGGTGCAGCTGCCCTTGCCCGCCCATCTGAATGCCGATGATATTCTCGAACATATCCGGCCCGACAAGGACGTGGACGGCTTTCACCCCTACAATATCGGGCGCCTGGTACAACGCCAGCCCCTTCTGCGCCCCTGCACACCCAAGGGCATCATGCGGTTACTGGATGAAACCGGAACAGCCTACAAGGGGAAAGAGGCTGTCATTGTGGGCGCCTCCAATATCGTCGGGCGTCCCATGGCCATGGAGCTGCTGCTCGCGGGCGCCACTGTCACCGTGACGCACCGTTTTACCACCAACCTCCCACAGAAAGTCAGTCAGGGCGATATTGTCGTGGTAGCCGCTGGCAAACCCGGACTGGTCAAGGGAGAATGGATCAAACCGGGCAGCATCGTGATTGATGTCGGCATCAATCGTCAGGAAGACGGAAGACTGGTCGGCGATGTGGAATATGAGGTCGCCGCACAGCGTGCGGGCTGGATTACGCCTGTTCCCGGTGGCGTAGGCCCCATGACCGTTGCGACGCTGCTGGAGAACACGCTCTGGGCCCTGGAACATCTGCACGAGCCACAAGGCAAGTAATCCGGCAGGGACAAGGGAGGCTCATGCCTCCCATTGCCAGGTCGTGCCTTCCCGTCCATCCTTGAGAATCACGCCCTTCTCTTTCAGCACATCACGAATGCGGTCCGACTCGGCCCAGTTCTTGTTCGCGCGCGCTTCGGTCCGCTCCGCTATGAGCGCCTCGATTTCCTCTTCGCTGATTGCACGCTCGCGCCTCTGTCCTTTCAGCCAGGCTTCAGGCGTCTGTTGCAAGATGCCCAGCGGCTCAGCCAGCTTAACCAGGAGGCACCCCAAGGCTGCAGCGCGCTCGGTGTCCCCCGCACTCTTGTGGCGATTGATTTCCCGCGCCATTTCAAACAATACAGCAATGGCTTCCCTTGAGTTGAAGTCATCATGCATGGCGTCATGGAAACGCTCCGCCCACCCACCAGCATGCGTTGTCGGGCTGCCGGTCAGATCCAGACCTTCGAGCGCATTGTAGAAGCGATCCAGTGCCTGCCGCGCCTCATGCAGGCTGTCTTCCGAGTAATCGATGGGGCTGCGATAGTGACTGGACACCAAAAAGAAGCGAATCACTTCAGCCGGATGCTGCTTGAGCACATCCCGAATCGTGAAAAAGTTGCCCAGGGACTTTGACATCTTTTCCTTGTTGACCCGCACGGCACCCGCATGCATCCAGTATCGCGCAAAGGTCTTGCCCGTCGCCGCCTCGGACTGGGCAATCTCATTCTCATGGTGCGGGAATTTCAGATCGGGCCCACCACCATGAATATCGAAGGACTCCCCCAGATACTTCATGGACATGGCCGAACATTCGATATGCCACCCCGGCCGCCCGTCGCCCCAGGGAGATGGCCAGGCCACTTCACCGGACTTGGCCGCTTTCCAAAGCACGAAGTCCAGCGGATTGCGCTTGGCCTCCTCGATATCGATACGCGCGCCGGCCAGCATGTCTTCCAACTTGCGATGACTGAGCTTGCCGTAGCTGTCGAACTTTTCCACCTGAAAATACACGTCGCCATTATCGGCCACATAGGCCACATCATGACCAATCAGGGTCTCGATCAACCGAATGATCTCACGAATATGGTCGGTGGCCCTCGGCTCGACATCCGGAGGCAATACACCCAGAGCTCGCTCGTCTTCATGCATGAAGCGAATGAACCGCTCTGTCAGTGCGTCCGTGGTTTCACCATTTTCCGCGGCACGCCGAATGATCTTGTCATCCACATCCGTGATGTTGCGCACGTACGTGAGATCCCAGCCCTGCTGGCGCAGGTAGCGCGTAATCATGTCGAAAGCCACCATGATGCGCGCGTGGCCGATATGACAAAAATCGTAGACCGTCACACCGCAGACGTACATGCGCAACTTGCCCGCCTCCAGTGGCTCGAAGGTCTGCTTCTGACCCGTCAGGCTATCGTACAGTTTCAGCGTCCTCATCCATTCGCCTCCACTTTCGCCCATGAGTCTCGCAAAGTGACCGTACGATTAAAGACAATCCTGCCATCCGGGCCCGGCTCGGGATCACGCACAAAGTAGCCTTCTCGCTCAAACTGATAGGGCTGACCGCAACGGGCCTGCTCCAGCCCGGACTCTGCGCGCGCCTCCCGCACCACAACCAGGGACTCCGGGTTCAGGTGCTCGATGAAGGACACCTCCTTGTCGGCATCCGGCGCCGGATGATTGAACAGGCGGTCGTACAGGCGGACCTCCACAGGAAGTGATCGCGCAGCCGATACCCAGTGTATGACGCCCTTGACCTTGCCTTCCTTAGGGTCCTTGCCCAGCGTATCCGGATCGTAAGTACAGCGCAGCTCGACGGGTTCTCCCGCCTCATTCTTGATCACCTCATGACAGGTAATGACATAGGCATTGCGCAGGCGGACGGACTTGCCGAGCACCAGCCGCTTGAACTTCTTGTTGGCGGATTCGCGGAAATCGTCGGCATCGATGTAAACCTCGCGGGTAAAGGGCAGCGTACGGGTTCCACGTTCCGGATATTGCGGATGGACCGGTGCCTCCACCTCTTCAAGATGATCCTCCGGCAGGTTGGTAATCACCACCTTCAGCGGACGCATCACGCACATGGCTCGGGGCGCGTTTTCATTGAGGTCTTCACGAATCGCATGCTCCAGCATGGCCATGTCGACGATCCCTTCGCTGCGTGTCACGCCAATGGCATTGCAGAAGCTGCGAATGGCACGCGGGGTATAGCCCCGACGGCGCAACCCCGCCAGTGTAGGCATGCGCGGATCATCCCACCCGGCCACATGCCCTTCGTCGACCAGTTGCTTGAGCTTGCGCTTGCTGGTCACGGTGTAATTGATGTTCAGCCGCGCAAACTCAATCTGCCGCGGCTTGGCTGGCAGCGTCACATTGTTGACAACCCAGTCATACAGCGGTCGGTGATCTTCGAACTCCAGCGTACACAGAGAGTGCGTGATCTCTTCCAGCGCATCCGAGATGGGATGGGTGAAGTCGTACATCGGATAGATGCACCAGGCGTCTCCGGTCTGATGATGCGTGGCATGGCGCACACGATACAGAATCGGATCACGCAGATTGATGTTCGGTGAGGCCATGTCAATCCTGGCCCGCAGCACCGCTTCGCCATCCTTGAACTCACCGCGTTTCATTCGCTCGAAGAGGTCAAGATTCTCCTCCACCGAACGATTACGATAAGGACTTTCACGCCCCGGCTCCTTCAGGGTGCCCCGGTACTCGGCCATCTGCTCCGGCGTGAGCTGGCACACGTACGCCAGCCCCTTTCGAATCAGCTCCAGAGCCGCCTCATAGATGACCTGAAAATACTGACTCGCATAACGCACCGGGCCGTTCCATTCAAAGCCCAGCCAGCGAACATCCTCTTCGATGGCGCGCACGTAGTCCAGCTCTTCCTTTTCCGGGTTGGTATCGTCAAACCGCAGGTTGCACACGGCATTGTCGTAGCGTTCGGCGATACCAAAATTCAGGCAGATTGACTTGGCATGACCAATATGCAGAAAACCGTTGGGCTCAGGTGGAAAACGCGTAACGATGCGGCTGTGCCTGCCTTCGGCCAGATCAGCATCAATGATCTGAGTAATAAAATTATCCTTGAGAACCGGATACGTGCTGTCAGACATGTAATACTCTTCCAGATACTGTTGATTCGCGATCAGGAGCGGGTGAAGCGTGCCATTATACTGGAAAGACGTCACTGTAACACTTTGAAAAACCCTTACTGACACGCGGCACTGTCGCCACCTGCGGGGCACCGGGGTATAATGCGGCGGCCGCAAACAGGAGAACAACAGATGATCGTACTGCACACCAACCACGGTGATATCAAAATCCGGCTGGATTATGAAAAGGCGCCGAAGACCGCAGCCAACTTCGAGCAATACGTTCGGGATGGCTTTTACAACGGGACCCTCTTTCACCGGGTGATTGCCAACTTCATGATTCAGGGCGGCGGTTACACCGAGGACTTCACCGCCAAGGCCACGCGCGAGCCGATCCGCAACGAAGCCAACAACGGGCTGAGCAACAAGCGCGGCACCATTGCCATGGCGCGCACCAACGACCCACACTCGGCCACCGCTCAGTTCTTCATCAATGTTGTGGACAATGGCTTCCTCGACTTCACATCCGAGACACCCCAGGGCTGGGGCTATGCCGTTTTTGGTGAAGTTGTGGAAGGCATGGACGTGGTGGACAGCATCAAGGAAACACCCACCGGCATTCGCAACATGATGCAGGATGTTCCCCTGGAAAACGTGATCATTCAGTCGGCTGAAATTATCGAGGACACTGAATGAGCATCAGTGTCCTGATTTCGGACTTGCACCTGGAAGCGGCCAGACCCGATCTGACCGCTTTTTTCGAGGCCTTCCTCCAAACTGTGGAAGGCCGCATTCAGGATCTTTATATTCTCGGCGACTTTTTCGAAACCTGGATTGGTGACGATGCGGCCGGCGAGTTCGAGAACAGTATCGCCCAAAAACTGAACCACCTGCACCTGTCCGGCACCCACATCCACCTGATGCATGGCAACCGGGATTTTCTCATCGGGCAAGCCTGGCTGGATCAGTTTGGCGGACAACTGCTGGAAGATCCGACCACACTGGAGCTGGAAGGTCTCCCCTGCACACTCATGCACGGCGACACGCTTTGTACAGACGACTTCCAGTACATGAAGTTTCGTGAAACTGCCCGTTCAGAAGCCTGGCAGGCACAGATTCTGGCCATGCCAGTCGCTCAGCGCAGACAATTGGCAGATGCCCTGAGGGGCGCCAGCCAGAGCAGCCAGCAAATGAAAAGCATGGAGATCATGGATGCCAACGCAGACGCAATCGAAGCCGCATTTCGTGCTTCGGGCACGCCCTGGCTGATCCATGGCCACACCCACCGGCCCGATATACATACCCACACGGTGGATGGCCGCCAAGTCAAACGCATGGTACTGGGTGACTGGGGCGATGTCGCCCACATCGGCATCGTGCAAAATGGCGAGGCACCACGGCTTGTCCGGATCGAAAAGGATCAGGTCGGCAAACAGCTCAAGCCGTACCTGTAAGCAAGCGCCCTCGTTTCAGCACTGATCTTCGCAAACGGGGCCGGAGTGGAACCGGAACTGCGTGTCCGGTTCTGTAATGAGCCGCGCTTCCACCTCTCTGAAGTGCTGAATACGCCCGGCCAGATCTTCTGCGGACACCTCACGGGCATAATCCAGATAGATGCGATAGTGGCGCCCCTCGGACTCCAGCAGGCCGGTATAAAAACGACCCAGCTCAGGTTCCACATGAGGCGCCAGTCGGGCAAAACGCTCGCAGCTGCGCGCCTCGATAAACGCACCGATAATCAACATGTCTTCCAGCCGTCCCGGTTCCTTGTTGCGCGCCTGCGCATGCAATCCGGCCGCATACCGTGCCGGCCCCAGCTTACGATACGGCACGGCAAAGTGCTCCATGAGCCTGACCACCTGCTCGAAATGGCGCAGTTCCTCACGTGCGAGCTTTGACAAGCGCATGCACAGGCTGATGTGTTCGCAGTACCGATGCATGAGGTGAAGCGCCGTCGCTGCAGCTTTCTTTTCACAGTTGGCATGATCCACCAACAGGATTTCAGCATGCACGGGCTCGCAGGCTTGTTCGATCCAGCGATCAGGCGTCGGCGCCCCGAGAAAGGCATTGATTTCGTCGAGCATGGGTGTTGTCCGGCAGGTCGGGATCGCCATTTTAACGGCGACCGGGCTCATCCGCCAGAACCCTTCTTGAGCCCGACCATGGTCGCATTGTTAACATTTATACGTATTTGACGTAAAATACGCCGGCATTTTAAGAAGGCCAACAGCCTCTCCCCACAACCATTGTGCCCCGCATGACACACCCGTCCGGGCGCATCGACAGGAACTGATGAGGGTTAAATCGTGCTAGACGCATATCGTAAACACGCAGAAGAACGCGCTGCTCTGGGCATTCCGCCGAAGCCGCTCAATGCTGAACAAACTGCGGCTCTGGTAGAGCTGCTGAAGAATCCGCCGGCCGGCGAAGAAGCGTTCCTGCTGGATCTTCTGGAAAACCGTATTCCTCCCGGTGTTGACGAAGCCGCATACGTCAAGGCCGGCTTCCTGTCCGCCATTGCCAAGGGTGAAGCCGAATCTCCGCTGGTGGACAAGAAAAAGGCCGTTGAGCTGCTGGGCATGATGCAGGGCGGCTACAACATCCAGACGCTGATTGAACTGCTCGACGACGCCGAGCTGGGTGAGCTGGCTGCAGAACAGCTCAAGCACACTATCCTGATGTTCGATTCCTTCCACGACGTGAAGGAAAAGGCCGATGCTGGCAACGCCAATGCGAAAGCCGTAATTGAGTCATGGGCCAACGGCGAGTGGTTCACCAGCAAGCCTGAAGTGCCCGAGGTCATGACCGCGACCGTCTTCAAGGTACCTGGCGAGACCAATACGGACGACCTGTCTCCGGCCCCGGATGCCTGGTCCCGTCCGGATATCCCGCTGCATGCGCTGGCCATGTACAAGATGCCGCGTGAAGGCCTCGACAAGCCTCTGGAAACCATCGAAGAGCTGAAGAAAAAGGGCCATCAGATTGCCTTTGTCGGTGATGTGGTCGGTACCGGCTCTTCACGCAAGTCCGCGACCAACTCCGTACTGTGGCACATTGGCCACGATATCCCCGGCGTACCCAACAAGCGTGCCGGCGGTATCTGCATTGGGGGCAAGATTGCTCCCATCTTCTTCAACACCATGGAAGATGCAGGCGCCCTGCCGTTCGAGGCTGATGTCTCGAAGCTCAACATGGGAGACGTCATCGACATCTATCCTTACGAGGGCAAGATCAAGAACCACGAGACCGGTGAAGTCCTGTCCGAGTTCGAACTCAAGAGCGATGTCATTCTGGACGAAGTCCGTGCCGGCGGCCGTATCCCGCTGATCATTGGCCGCGGCCTCACCACCCGCGCACGTGAAGCCCTGGGCCTGGGACCGAGCGACCTGTTCCGCAAGCCTAAGCCCGTAACTGACAGTGGCAAGGGCTACACGCTGGCTCAGAAGATGGTCGGCAAGGCCTGTGGCGTGGAAGGCGTACGCCCGGGCCAGTACTGCGAGCCCAAGATGACAACCGTTGGCTCTCAGGACACCACCGGTCCGATGACGCGGGACGAGCTGAAAGACCTCGCCTGCCTGGGCTTCTCTGCGGACCTGGTCATGCAGTCCTTCTGTCACACGGCTGCCTATCCCAAGCCCGTGGATGTGGAAATGCAGCACACCCTGCCAGACTTCATCATGAACCGCGGCGGTGTATCCCTGCGCCCGGGGGACGGCATCATTCACTCCTGGCTGAACCGCATGCTGCTGCCTGATACCGTAGGCACCGGCGGCGACTCCCACACGCGTTTCCCGCTGGGCATTTCATTCCCGGCCGGCTCGGGCCTGGTGGCCTTTGCTGCTGCGACCGGCGTCATGCCGCTGGACATGCCGGAGTCCGTTCTGGTGCGCTTCAAGGGTGAAATGCAGCCCGGTATCACACTGCGTGATCTGGTGAACGCCATCCCGCTGTACGCCATCAAGCAGGGTCTCCTGACCGTCGAGAAAGCGGGCAAGAAGAACATCTTCTCTGGCCGTATTCTTGAGATCGAAGGTCTGCCCAAGCTGAAGGTTGAACAGGCCTTTGAACTGTCAGACGCTTCAGCCGAACGCTCTGCAGCCGGCTGCACCATCAAGCTGGACGAAGAGCCGGTCATCGAGTACCTGAAGTCCAACATCACCATGCTGCGCTGGATGATCAGCCAGGGTTACGGTGATGCCCGGACACTGGAGCGCCGTGCGCAGGCCATGGAAGCCTGGCTGGAAAACCCGAAGCTGATGGAAGCGGATGCCGACGCCGAGTACGCTGCCGTCATCGAGATCGACCTCAGCGAAGTGAAGGAGCCGATCGTCGCGTGTCCGAACGACCCGGACGATGTGAAGGTGCTTTCCGAAGTGGCCGGCGACAAGATCGACGAGGTCTTTATCGGTTCGTGCATGACCAACATCGGCCACTACCGGGCCGCCGGCAAGCTGCTCGACAAGACCGATGCACCGCTGAGCACGCGCCTGTGGATCGCACCGCCGACACGCATGGATCAGTACCAGCTGATGGAAGAAGGCTACTACAACATCTTCGGCCGCAAGGGTGCGCGCACCGAAATTCCGGGCTGCTCCCTGTGCATGGGTAACCAGGCACGTATTGCACCGAAGTCCACGGCGATCTCCACGTCCACCCGGAATTTCCCGAACCGTCTGGGTGATGGTGCGAACGTCTACCTTGGCTCCGCCGAGCTGGCTGCAGTATCGGCCATTCTGGGCAAGCTGCCCACGCCGGAGGAGTACATGGAGTACGCCAGGGATCTGAACACCATGGCAGCCGACATCTACCGCTACCTGAACTTCAACGAAATCGAGGAGTATCAGAAGGCGGCAGAGAAGGCGAAGGCCGAAGCGGCTGCATGAGGCCAGACACTGCCGGCCCGTCTACCGGGCTGGCAGATGGCAGATTCAAAAAGCCCCGCACTTTAGCGGGGCTTTTTTTCTGAGGCGGGTGCCCCAAAAACGTGGAGCTCCAATCCGCCCCCTGCGGCACCAATCAAGTGCCTGTCAGCGACAACCGCTGAACGAGCGCGCTTCTGATGGCCCGCTCTACCTCTTCCAGTGGCTTTTCTGCATCAATCACCACATATCTTTCCGGATAAGCAGTCGCGCGATCCAGGTAGGCCTGCCGTACGCGGCGGTAGAAAGCGACTTTCTCCTGCTCGAAGCGATCCGGTGCACTGCGCTGACGCGCGCGGGCGAGCCCAATTTCCGGGGGCACATCCAGCAGCAGTGTCAAATCCGGCTGGCGACCTTTTTGCACAAGCGCTTCCAGCGCGCCAATATCTTCCATGCTCTGACCTCGTCCTCCTCCCTGATAGGCGTAAGTTGCATCGGTGAAGCGATCACAGAGCACCCAGGTTCCCGCCTCCAGGGCCGGCTCGATCAATGTATGGAGATGCTGTGCGCGGGCCGCAAACATCAACAGCAGCTCCGCCTGCGCATCAACGCTTTCTGCTCTCGGCCTCAACAGAATTTCCCTGATTTCCTCGGCAAGGGGCGTGCCGCCGGGTTCTCTCGTCTGGAGGACCGGTACCCGGTGGCGCTCCAGTACCTCGCGGATAAGCTTCAGGCAGGTTGTCTTGCCGGCACCTTCTATGCCTTCGACAGTAATGAATTTTGCGCTCATTGTGTTCGCTGATGTCTGATGTAGGCGCGCACTGCCTTGTTATGCGCCTCCAGGGTCCTGGAAAACGTGTGTCGACCATCCTTGTTGGCCACAAAGTACAGGCTGCCGTCTTCCTCGGGGTGGACAGCGGCCTCCAAAGATGCACGCCCGGGCATGGCAATGGGCGTGGGTGGCAGGCCCGCATGGCGGTAGGTGTTGTACGGATTCGATCGGTCATTCAAATGGCGGCGTTTAATATTGCCGTCAAACGTAACACCCAGCCCGTAGATGACCGTCGGATCCGTCTGCAAGCGCATCTTCTTGCGCAACCGCGAAACGAAAACACCGGCAATTCTCCGACGCTCTTCGGGCCATGCTGTTTCCTTTTCTATTATCGAAGCCAGAATAAGGGCTTCATAAGAAGATTTCAGCGGCAGATTGTCTTCTCGCGCCTGCCAGACCTCATCCAGTGCCCGGATCAGGCGCTCATGAGCCCGCTTGAGCAAAGCGCGATCGGTCGTGCCACGGGTGTAAAAATAGGTATCGGGAAAAAACTGTCCCTCTGCATGGGGATAGCGCAAGTTCAGCACTTCAGCCAATTCCACCGGATCTTCGGGCAGGGAAGTCTTTTTCAGAGCTTCCGCATGACTCAGCGCGCTCAGGACATCACGCCAGTTCCAGCCCTCCACAAGGGTAAGCCGGTGCTGAACCGGACGCGCCGTCCGAACCTGCCTGATCAGACCGGCGACGGAGTCAGGTAGCGTGAGTGCGAACTCGCCCGCACGCAGATACCGGTCGAGTTGTTGGTAACGCGCCCAGCCATAGATGATTTGTGTGTCCACCTCCCCGTCCAGTGCCTGGGCAATCTTTTCTGAAACAGACCGAAGCGAGTCCCCGGGTTCGACAAGCAAATTGACCGTTCCGGATGTACCTCTGGGCTGGTGAACGGTGTGCCACACCCACGCCAACGCAGCCGCCGCGACCAGCATGATCAGCATGGCAACCAACGCGATCCGGCGCAAAGGGTCAGGGTTTGAGTTTGAGTGTGATCGAGACTTTCTGGATGCGGGCATTGATTTCGGTTATCAGGGAAGCAAGTAGCTCTGTCTGCAGGGGAGATCCATCCAGCTCGGTGACTGGCAACACACCGTAAATACTGTTCATCACGGCTGCTGAACACGTACCTGCCAATACGTCGGCTGGAACGGGGCTATTGTACACACTTTGGTTGCGCCCGGACAGGCAATCACTGACCAAGGCGCGCATGGTGCCATTGACTCCCCAACGACTGCAATCGGGCAAAAACCATCGCCCCTCACGATCAATCAGCAGCAGATTGGTCCGAATGCCTTCCACCACCTCACCCTGCGGGGTTCGCAACCATCCCTCCCACGCCCGGCCCGCCAATTCGCGCGCAGCCAGAATCTGCTCAAGACGATTCATATGCTTGATCCCCCCCAGACCATGACCTGACAGAGTCTGATCCAGAGTGCAGACACTCACGTCCCGAGGCGGATCAGGCCGATGTGGGTGAACCTGAATCGACAGTCTCCAGTCCGTTCCACACGCATAACCACGCTGACCGGAATGGCGCACGACCATCAACTTGATGATCGCCACACGCGTATCCCGCAGCTTCTGGCCCAGATGGGCGAGCAAGGCATTCTCACTGGGCGGAGGACTCAGCCCCAGTGTTGCCATGCCGCGCAAAAGGCGCGACCAATGCAGGGGCCACAGGCGGAGCCGCCCATCCTCATATAGCAGGGTTTCAAAGAGGCCATCACCGAACTGAAGACCGCTCGGCGCCTCATCAACGGGCTGGAAATCAGGGGTCAGCCAGCACACGGGCAGGCAGGTATCGGGAGCCGTGACCGACTCCCGACAGGCAGTGCTTGATTACTGGTGGGCAACGATGAAGTCAATCGCGTCCTGAACCGTTGCAATCTTTTCTGCTTCTTCGTCCGGGATTTCGATTTCGAACTCTTCCTCAAGCGCCATGACCAGCTCGACAGTATCCAGGGAATCGGCACCCAGATCTTCTACGAACTTGGAAGTCGCCTGCACCTCGGATTCCTTGACGCCCAGCTGCTCACATACGATCTTTTTTACGCGCTCTTCTACAGTACTCATCGTTTTCCTCACTTTGTGTCTAACCAAGCACGGTTCGCGTGCTAGTCTAGTTGATTCATTCTCGCGGTTTCAAGTAAAAACCATGTGTTACATGTACATTCCGCCGTTCACCGGAATCACCGCACCCGTAATGTAACTGGCTGCATCCGATGCCAGGAATCGTACAGCGCCCGCGATCTCTTCCGGCTGCCCAAGGCGTTCAAGCGCAACAAGACCGACCATGGCCTCGCGCTGTTCATCGGATAACTCACGGGTCATATCTGTATCGATGAAACCCGGAGCCACCGCATTGACTGTAATATTGCGGCTGCCCAACTCCTTGGCCAGCGATCGGGTCAGCGCTTCCAGCCCACCCTTGGCTGCACAATAGTTCGCCTGTCCGGCATTGCCCATGGCCGCCACAACAGAGCTGATATTGATGATCCGCCCACTGCGTGCCTTCATCATGCCCCGCATAAACGCCTTGCTCAGACGAAATACTGAGGTGAGATTGGTATTGATCACTGCGTCCCAGTCTTCATCCTTCATGCGTAAGGCCAGGTTGTCTCGCGTAATACCCGCATTGTTGACCAGCACCTGAGGGGTGCCATGATCTGCGGTGACCGACTTGGCAAACTCCGCGACCTGCTCTGCCTCGGAGACGTCCAGAACGCGTCCTTCACCCCGCTCACCCAGCCACTCGCTGATACGCTCTGCACCTGCCTGTGTGGTAGCCGTAGCAATGACAAAAAAGCCATCTGCAGCCAAACCTTCAGCGATAGCGCGACCGATCCCCCGGCTGCCACCGGTGACCACGGCAATTTTCTGGCTCATGCCTGATTCCACTCCTTCTGGTCCGACAGCGTAACCACGGCTGCCTGACGGTCAATTTTCTTCAGCAACCCGGCCAATACTTTCCCCGGCCCGCACTCGTAAAAGGTATCTGCACCCTGCTCAAGCAGGTAGCGCATGCTCTGGGACCAACGAACGGGCCGATACAGTTGTTCCAGCAGGTTCGCTCGAATGGCTTCCGGATCACTGACGGGAATACCCACGGTATTCTGAACCACCGGCACCTTCGGCGCAGCGAACCTGACAGTTCTCAGCGACTCGGCCAACTGCTCGGCCGCCGGTTTCATGAGCATGCAGTGAGATGGCACACTGACAGCCAGCGGCATGACCCGCCTGGCACCTGCGGACTTGAGGGCTTCGCCTGCCTTGCTCACAGCAGCCGCAGTTCCGGCTATGACCACCTGCCCCGGACAATTGTAGTTCGCGGCAGCGACCACCTCACCGACCTGTGCCTCAACCTCCAGACACACCTGCTCGACAACCTCATCGTCCAGACCGAGCACAGCGGCCATTGCCCCCTCGCCTTCAGGTACGGCAGCCTGCATGAGCTGACCTCGCTGACGGACGAGTTTCAGGGCATCTTCAAATCCCAGCACGCCCGCCGCGACCAATGCCGAGTACTCGCCCAAGGAGTGTCCGGCGACGGCATCCGGAACAGGCTTGCCTTCAGCCTGAGCCGCCTGCCAAAGCGCATAACTGGCCGCCAGCAACACAGGTTGAGTCGTCGCAGTTTGATTGAGTGTGGCCTCCGGCCCCTCTGCAACCAGTCGGGCGACATCCTGCCCAACCACATCAGAGGCAGCCTGCCACGCTTGTTCAATGTACTCATTCAGGGTATCCAGACCGGCCAACATGCCGACAGACTGGGAACCCTGACCAGGAAACAGGTATACGTTTTTCATGGGCCGTAAGGTTAACTTTACCGAAGATAGAGCGTAATTAGATCAAAGTCGCAGGAAGTTTCCCACTATTTCGTGAATACAGGATGACGATCAGAGAATATCGTCAAGCAAGGTGTTGACGTGCTCCGGCACATTGCGCAAGGCTTCTTCACGCGCCAGCCGGATAGCGCTATACACGGCCCGCGCATCGGCATTGCCGTGGCTCTTGATTACCACCCCCTGCAGACCGGCCAGCGTCGCTCCGTTGTGTGAGGCGGGGTCAAGCTGACGACGTACGCGCTGCATCAGTGGCCGGGCCAGCCAGCCAAGCAGGCGGGTCAATACATTTCGCTCAAAACCCCGTTCAACCAACCTGAGCACCAGCTCGGCAACCCCCTCTCCGGACTTGAGCGCAACATTGCCCACAAACCCGTCACAGACCACCACGTCGGCGATGGGCTTGAAGATATCTCCGCCTTCCACATAGCCGATGTAATTGATGGCGTCGCATTCAATCAGCATGCGCGAGGCCAGCCGGACCTGCTCGGTGCCCTTGATGTCCTCTTCACCCACATTGAGCAATGCCACTCTCGGGCGCTCACGACCTTCCACCGCCTCCACCAGCGCCGCCCCCAGCAACGCAAACTGAAACAGATGCTCGGCACTGGAGTCCACATTGGCCCCAAGGTCCAGCACGTAGGTCCAACTGTCGAGCGAGGGAATTTTCTTGACGATAGCCGGCCGGTCTATCCCGGGACAGGTCTTGAGAATCGCACGCGCAAGCAACATGAGTGCGCCCGTGTTGCCTGCGCTGACACAGCCTTGAGCCTCGCCCTCGCGCACCATGCGCAATGCCACGGCCATCGAGGAGTTCTGCTTTTTTCGCAAGGCGTGACTGGGTCGCTCATCCATCGACACAACGTCAGGCGCATGATGAATACGAATTCGCGGTTGGCGGGAAAACTGGGTCAGCAGCCCGGTCAGGCAAGGACTATCCCCCACCAGCGTCAGGCAGAGGTCCTCATATTTTTCACACGCCTGTAACGCAGCGGGGACCACGACCTTCGGGCCGTGATCCCCACTCATGGCATCAATGGCGAGATGGATGGATCCCTCCAAGGGAGGCCCCTCACTCGCTATCGGTGTCTACCACCTTCTTGCCACGGTAAAACCCGTCAGGCGTAACGTGGTGGCGACGATGCTTTTCGCCGGTTGTGCTGTCGGTAGACAGCGCCGGACCAGTCAGCGCATCGTGAGAACGACGCATACCGCGACGGGACCGGGACTTCTTGTTCTGTTGAACAGCCATTTGATACTCCTGCTAATTAACAGTTTAACCTACGATTTGGATTCGTTCTTGCCCAGAAGCTTCCCCAACACCGCAAAGGGATTCTCCTTTGCTACGGCAGCTTCCGGCTCTGCTGACGCTTCCGGCCCCGGAATCTCCCCGGCACAGGATGTATCAGCGTGGCTGGCATGCAACGGCATGGCCAGCAGTAGTTCCTCTTCAAGCGCCGCCACAGTATCCAACTGCGCCCCCAGGATCATTGGCTCGCAGTCGCGAGGTACCTGCCGGGCCTCCTCTTCAGAGGACGCGAAGGCCACAGATACCTGGCTGGTGACGACGTCATCCATCGGTTTCAGGCAGCGCTGACAGACCCTTGGCACCCGAACGCTGACCTCTCCGGTCATTCGATGCCAGCCCGAGGCATCACGACTGAACGCCAGCTCCACCCTGACTTCCCGCTCTGCAGCGACGGCCCTGACCGACTCCTCAATCGCTTCGAGGACTCGCGGCAGCCTCTGCAGCACCATCACAGCACCATATGACTCTTCTGCCCGGCATGCCCGGCGCACATCCAGCTGATCAGGAACAGACGGCTTAATCATAAGCGCGCAATTTTAATGAGCGGATCTTGCAAAGTCAAAGGCAAAAACGGATACTTTTCGAGCTGAGTCCCGCCGGATTTTCAACAATGCTCATACTGGCCAGCCAGTCTCGTTACAAACGCCAGCAGCTTGAAGTACTCGGCCTGGGCGCCCGCTCAATCGCGCCCGACGCGAATGAAGCGCTGCTCAATGGTGAAACTTTGCGTGAGGCCTCAGCTCGCCTCGCGCAACTCAAGGCCCAAATCATCTCGAGAAGCCACCCCAATGCAACAGTCATCGGCTCGGACCAGACCGCGCACCTGGAGGGCGAAACGGAAATCCTGCGCAAACCCGGAGGCTTCGAGCGTGCCTTCGGGCAACTCATGAAATGCAGCGGGCGAACGGTACTCTTTCATTCCGGCATCTGCCTGGTGCACCCGGCACACCCGCCGCTCACCCACATTGAAACCACACGCGTCACCTTCCGGCAACTGGATGAGGACACTGTGCGCCGCTACCTGGAGAAAGAGCAGCCCTGGGACTGCGCGGGGGCTTTCAAGTGCGAGGGGCTGGGCATTTCCCTCTTTGAGCGAGTCGCTTCCAACGACCCCACCGCACTTGTCGGCCTGCCACTGATAGCCCTGAGTCGCCTGCTCAGACAGGTTGGCTATCCCGTCCCCTGACCAGACTCAACGCAACTGCAGCGTCGCCTGACCCAGCGCCCGGATAGCCCCCTCTCCGAGTGAAGCCCCAAGTTTGCTTACCAACTCCTGGAAGGGGTCCGGCCGCGGCGTGTAGTTGACAATCTGTTCCTCACCAATCACTTCTCGCGCAACATACCCCGCACTGCCCAGACCATCCACCAGGCCCAGCTTCAATGCCTGCTCCCCCGTCCAGATCAACCCGGAAAAGAGTTCCGGGGTTTCGTTCAGCCGTTCACCCCGCCCCTTTCGCACCTGCTCGATAAACTGCTTGTGCGTGGTCTGCAGAACCTCACGCCAAAATGTCACCTCTTCCTCCTTCAGCGGGCTGAAGGGGTCCAGGAACAGCTTGTGCTCACCACTGGTGAAGTTGCGGCGCTCAATGCCCAGCTTGCGGATGGCCTCATGAAATCCAAAGCCGGCAGCCGTTACCCCAATGGATCCGACCAGACTTGCCTTGTCCGCATAGATTTCGTCCGCCGCAGCTGCTATATAGTAGCCACCGGACGCCCCGAGATCCGAAATGACCGCATACACCTTCTTTTCCGGATAGAGAGCCCGCAACCGCCTGATTTCGTCATAGACGTAGCCCGCCTGTACAGGACTGCCTCCCGGACTATTGATACGCAGCACTATTCCCACGGAATTTTCAGCCTCAAAGGCATCCCGCAATCCAGCCACGATAGCATCGGCGTTGGCGTCCTCGTCTTCGGCAATCACACCTTTTATATCGACTACAGCCGTATGCGGTCCGTGAACGAGTCCTCCTGCCGGCGACATCCCCTGGGCAAACAGGACAAGCAACACGAACAGATAGGCGAACGTCAGCAGTTTGAACACTATGCCCCAGCGACGTGCCCGTTTTTGTTCCTTGTAGGACTCCATGAGGAGCCCTTCAATAATCTTCCACTCCCGCTCGGATTGCGGGCGCTGTTCCATCCACTCAGACATGATGTCCGCAGCTCTCCATTACATCCAGAAGCTCAATTGCGCGCTCCAGTATTGTCAACGGTTGGTATGGAATCAACCGCTCCCGCCCGTGAGCACCATACGCAACCCCGATTCCGGGAACTGATGCACGTTTTGCCATCTCCAGATCATAAGTGGTGTCACCCACCATGACCATTTCTCGGGCAGCCAATCGTGATGCTACCTGAATTTCCAACAGCATTTTCGGGTCCGGCTTGCTGCGCGTTTCATCCGCACAGCGTGTGATCTCGAACACGCCTTGCAAATCCAGCACTTTCAACACCCGATCCAGGCCGGGCCGGCTTTTTCCCGTTGCCACCGCCAGGCGGTAGCCACGCGCTCCCAGCACCTCCAACATGCGCTCAACGCCGGGAAACAGATCGACACGCGTGTACGGGCGGGTAAAGAAGATCTCGGAATAGGTCGCCCGGTAACTGCGAACATCCGCCTCCGATCGCTCACCGAACAAGGCAACAATTGATTCTTGCATTCCCAGCCCGATGATATCGCGTGCTTTTTCTGCCTCGGGCACCGGCCATCCCAGCCGCTCCGCGGCCAACTGCAGGGACTCGACGATGTGTCCGGTCGAGTCCAGCAGCGTTCCATCCCAGTCGAACACGACCATTCGAATCGCTTCAGGCATCCGAATCCCCTTCCTCATGCGACCAATCATGAAGTTCCCACGGCGCCTCAAACGCCAGGTGCCGCCCCCGCCAGGGAAATCTCAGGCGGCGCGCATGCAGACACAACCGCCCCAGGCCTCGCGCAGCCCAGAACCGATTGTCTTCATCCCGCCCATACTTGTCATCCCCGACAATCGGGCAGCCGGCAAACTGAGCATGCACCCGAATCTGGTGGGTTCGCCCGGTTACGGGCCTCACCTCCACCAGCGCCACCCCCCCGGCCTGCCGAAGCACCCGGAACCGCGTGAGGCTGGGCTTGCCTTCCGCATCGACACGCACAACGCGCTCACCGGAACGCAACACATTCTTGCGCAAGGGGGCGGTGACCTCCTTCACATGCGCAGGCCAACACCCAACGACCCAAGCTTCATAGATCTTCTCGGTTTGCCGGTCGCGAAACGCCTCGTGCAGCTTCATCAGCGCCGACCGCTTCTTGGCCATCACCAGCACACCCGACGTATCCCGGTCCAGCCTGTGCGCCAACTCGAGATACCGGCATTGCGGACGCAGCAGGCGAAACTGTTCGATCAGCCCCTGACGAATGCCACTTCCTCCATGCACCGCCAGACCGGACGGCTTGTTGACCACCAGCAAGTCTTCATCTTCGTGAATGATGGCCGCCTCCAGCCGCCCCTGATGCCCGGTCGACAATGGCATCGCCTCGTCATCGGCACGCGCCTGTACGGGAGGAATACGCACCTCATCGCCTACCTGCAGTTTTTGCATGCTTTTTGCGCGCCGCCCGTTCACTCTGACCTGCCCGGTACGTACCGCCTTGTAAATGACACCTCGCGGCACACCCTTCAGGTGGCGCAGGAGGAAATTGTCCAGGCGCTGCCCGGCCCCTCCCTCATCGACTGCAACGCGCCGAACGCCCTGATGCTGTTTCATCCGATTTGTTTTCCCCTGTGGCGCAAATTGATTGCCTGCCGGATAGCTGCTATATTCCTGATCTGGAGCGTCAAAGTCGCCGCAGACCACAAAGACGGCGTATTATAACGCTCCGAAAAAGATTATTCAGTGCGGATGCCCGAAGGCACCGTACAGTTTTTACGGGCCAGACCCGAAATGAACGCGCGGCTTTGCCGGAACGCGACAGAGATAAAGGTTTTACTGGAATCCGGCCCGGGAGGTTGACGGGGCGGATTCAGGATAACAGGCACATTATAGTTGCTTGAATGCAGAACACCCGCCCGAGTCTGGCGGAGGAACAGGCGCCTGCTCCGCAGCGCCCGACTGAATGTGTTATCGGCACGACTCCTGTATCCCGGGGCCGTGACCTTCGGCGTACCTGCCGGTTAATAATTCTGCCTGTCTGAAACCCGCTCTCCCACCGCCCGCCCGCCGCGCCTGAACGAATCAGGAGCAAAGTCACACCCATGAAACGCATGCTGATCAATGCAACCCAGCCAGAAGAGCTGAGGGTTGCGCTGGTGGATGGCCAGCGCCTCTACGATCTGGACATCGAGGCCACCTCCAGGGAACAGAAAAAATCCAATATCTACAAGGGCAAGATCACGCGGGTCGAACCCAGCCTCGAAGCCGCATTTGTCGACTTTGGTGCCGAGCGCCATGGCTTCCTGCCGCTGAAGGAAATCGCCCGCGAGTACTTCAAGACCAAGCCTCAACGTGGCAGCAAGCCCAACATCAAGGAATTGTTGAGCGAGGGGCAGGAAGTCATTGTTCAGGTCGACAAGGAGGAGCGTGGCAACAAGGGCGCCGCTCTGACCACATATATTTCTCTGCCCGGCCGCTACCT
>RFIV01000009.1 GCA_003695085.1 Gammaproteobacteria bacterium | reverse complement strand
GGAGAACGCTTTTGCGAAACTGCAGGACGGCAACGAGAATCTGGCCGTTGCGGTGCGTTCATCGGCTACCGCCGAAGATTTGCCGGATGCTTCGTTTGCAGGGCAGCAGGAAACTTTCCTGAACATTGTCGGACTCGACAATGTCAAGAAAGCCGTGAAGGAGGTATTCGCGTCCCTGTTCAATGACCGGGCCATATCCTATCGCGTACACAAGGGGTTTGATCACAGCCTTGTTGCCCTGTCAGCCGGTATCCAGAAGATGGTGCGCAGCGAGACGGCCTGCAGTGGCGTCATGTTTACGCTCGATACCGAATCCGGATTCCGCGACGTCGTGTTCATCACCAGTTCCTACGGCCTGGGGGAAACCGTGGTACAGGGGGCCGTGAACCCTGACGAGTTTTACGTGCACAAGCCCACGTTCCTGGCGGGTCGCCCGGCCATACTGCGCCGGAATCTGGGATCCAAGGCCATCAAGATGGTTTATGGCGACAGCGCAGAAGCGGGGCGTTCGGTCAAGACGGTGAACGTAGACCCTGCTGATCGCATGAAGTTTTCCCTGACGGACGACGAGATTGCAGAACTGACACGCCAGGCCATCGAGATCGAGCGCCACTATGAGCGCCCGATGGATATCGAATGGGCAAAGGACGGAGACGACGGCCGACTGTACATTGTTCAGGCACGTCCTGAAACGGTCAAGAGCCGGAGTGCCGGCAACATCATGGAGCGCTACTTGCTCAAGGAAAAGGGCAAGGTGCTGTGCGAAGGACGTTCCATCGGTCAGAAGATTGGCAGCGGCAAGGTCCGCATCGTCAAGGACATCTCCGAAATGGAGCGTGTCCAGCCTGGTGACGTGCTCGTGACCGACATGACGGATCCGGATTGGGAGCCGGTCATGAAGCGTGCTGCCGCAATCGTGACCGATCGGGGCGGTCGGACGTGTCACGCCGCCATTATTGCGCGTGAGCTGGGTATTCCGGCAGTGGTGGGCTGTGGAGATGCCACGCGCCTGCTGGAAGACGGGCAGGAAGTCACCGTCAGTTGTGCGGAAGGGGACACCGGCCTGATCTATGAGGGCCTGCTCGACTTTGAACGGCAGACCAACTCTGTGGATGCCATGCCGACTCTGCCGTTCAAGATCATGATGAACGTGGGCAATCCGGACCGCGCGTTCGATTTTCAGGCGCTGCCGAATGAAGGTGTGGGGTTGGCCCGCCTGGAGTTCATTATCAACCGCATGATCGGCGTGCACCCCAAGGCCCTGCTGAACTTTGATTCGTTGCCCAGAGACGTGCGTCAGGTTGTCGAGCGGCGTGTGGCGGGCTATGCGTCACCAGTGGACTTCTATGTCGAGAAGCTGGTTGAAGGGATCTCCACGCTGGCGGCGGCCTTTTCGCCCAAGCGCGTCATTGTGCGTTTGTCCGACTTCAAGAGCAACGAATACGCGAACCTCATCGGGGGCACCATATACGAACCCGAAGAAGAGAACCCCATGCTTGGCTTCAGGGGCGCCTCTCGTTATATCTCTGATTCATTCCGGGATTGTTTCGAGCTGGAATGTCGCGCACTCAAGAAGGTGCGTAACGAGATGGGGCTGACCAATGTGGAAATCATGGTACCTTTCGTACGCACGGTCGGAGAAGCCGCTCAGGTAATCGAACTGTTGGAAGAAAATGGCCTTCGCCGGGGGGAGAATGGTCTGCGCGTCATCATGATGTGCGAGCTGCCCGCCAATGCCCTGCTGGCGGAACAGTTCCTCGAGTATTTTGATGGTTTCTCCATCGGCTCGAATGACCTGACACAGCTGACCCTGGGCCTGGATCGTGACTCAGGCATTGTTGCGCATCTGTTTGACGAGCGAAATGATGCAGTACTCAAGCTGCTCTCTCAGGCCATTCAGGCATGCAAGAAGGCAGGCAAGTACGTGGGCATCTGTGGACAGGGCCCCTCGGATCATCCTGATCTGGCCAAGTGGCTCATGGATCAGGGGATCGACAGCGTGTCGCTGAACCCGGACTCCGTGCTGGACACCTGGTTCTTCCTGGCGGAAAAGCACGGCTGATGATCCAGCCTGGCATGATCAAAAACACCGGTCCGCGTGACCGGTGTTTTTGATTTCAATATAACCAACCACGCAAGAGGACAGACGCAATGGATATCGTGACGCCGGATCTGTGTGACGCACACCCGGACAAGGTGCAGGTTGTGGAACCCATGTTTGGCAACTATGGGGGGCGAGAGGCCTTTGGTGGGCAGATTGTGACCGTCAAGTGCTTTGAGGACAATTCGGTGGTCAAGCAGTTGACAGCGACACCGGGAGAGGGGCGTGTCATGGTGGTCGATGGTGGTGGCTCCATGCGTCGGGCACTTCTGGGCGACATGCTGGCGGCAGAAGCCGCAAAGAACGGCTGGGCCGGAATTGTGATCTACGGGTGTATACGGGACGTGGATGTCATAGCTGAAACCGATCTGGGCGTGCAGGCGCTTGGAGCGCACCCGATGAAAACCGAAAAGAAAGGCATTGGTGAGCAGAATATCCCTGTCACGTTTGGTGGGGT
>RFIV01000110.1 GCA_003695085.1 Gammaproteobacteria bacterium | reverse complement strand
GGCCAGCCCTTGCGACGGAACGTGTCCATCTCCGCCAGGCTGTATGCACTGGAGCCATCGCCATAGAGAATCCAGACTTCACTGTCCGGACGCACCTTGCGCGCCCCCAGAGCAAACCCGCCACCGACGCCCAACGTGCCGAAAACCCCGGGGTCCAGCCAGGAAAGGGGTGAACGCGGCTGCAGCGTATAGGCAGCCGTGGCGACAAAATCCCCACCATCCGCGACCAGTACCGCGCGCTCATCCAGCAGTCCATCCAGCGTTCGGAACAGACGCACCGGGTTGACCTGATCCGCGGGCTCGGCTGCCTTGTCGTCAATCCATCGCTCACGGGCGGCCTCCCGTTCATTCATGGCATTGCGCCAGTCTTCCCGCATGCCCACCGGTCCGGCAAATTCAGCCACTGCTTCCAGAAATGTGGCCGGATCAGCCCAGACCGGCACCGTGGGCAACCGGTTGAGCTTCAGGTCATGCAGGCTTCGGTTCACCGAGATCAGGGTCGCGCTGCGGCGAATGTGCATGCCGTAGTCCAGCCGGAAGTCACACGGTACACCCGCGAGCAGCACCAGATCCGCCTCTTTCAGCGCAGCCCGGCGCTGATGGCGATATTGAAGTGGATGATTGGCGCCGAGCAGCCCCCGCGCTGTTCCGGACAGATAAACGGGGATACCCAGTCGCTCGATCGCCGCCACAACGCCCGGTATGCGCCCGGGTGACAGCGTTACCTGGCTGCCCAGCAGCATCACCGGACGCTTCGCCTTTCTCAGCTTGCCCGCGACCAATCGTCCGAGGGTTTCGATCTGCGCCTGATCACGACCTGCCTCGAAACTCTGTTCGAGTGAAAGCACCAGCTGCTCAACAGGTGAGCGTTGAACCGCCTTGTCTGCACCTCGGAAGAGCCGGCCCGTATGATGATTCAGGTACCACTGGACTGCCCGGCCCGCAAGGCCTCCGGCCTGGTCACCGCCCTTGGCGCCATACCACTCGCGCACCATGGCTTCCGGGTAGAGCACATCAATGGGCAGCTCGACAAATACTGGACCCGGCACACCGGAAGCAGCCACTTCAAAGGCCTTTTCAAGTGTGGGCTGAATGTCGGCGACCCGTGATACCGACACAGCCCACTTGGTCGCAGGTTTCATCAGTGACATCTGATCAATATCCTGCAGCGATCCACGCCCGCGCAGCACCGTTGCACTGGTGCCACCGAGCAGCACCAGCGGACTTTGCGCCAGCTGCGCATTCTTGAGAGCCGTGACGGCATTGGTGACGCCCGGCCCGGCGGTGACTGCAGCAACCCCCGGGATCCCGCTCAGCCGGGCATGCGCATCCGCTGCAAAGACTGCATTCGCCTCGTGGCGTGTATCCACCACGTCAATTCCACGCATCTTGCAGCCCGACAAAATGGGCGAGATGTGTCCGCCACACAATGTGTAGATCGCTGTCACGCCATGGTTGGCGAGCACCTGAGCAACGCGGTCTCCCCCGTGCATAGCTGTTCTCCTTGTTTTTGCCGTGGAATGCCCGCATTGTACGATACAGGCCGGACAAAAACTTGATCCAGGTAAAACTAACAGCCTGTCGCGTTTCTTTGCGATAAAATGGTTGTTTAACTCAACAGCAAACGAGCGAAGGCACCATGACCGAGAATATGCCCGAAATTACCATGAATGTGAGTGACTTGTACCTTGAAGAAGTCTTCACGGATAACAAGGTTGGCACCATCCGCCGCATGACCCCCGTCGATGCCAACGGCCAGCGTGACCCCAACCGTGACGTCAAGTACATTGGACTGGCACAGATGATGACACCCGCCGGCACCCTGCCGCTGACGTTTGAGCTGAATGCACAAACCCTGGGTGAAGCGGCTGAGCAGTTTGGCGAAGAAGCGAAGAAGGCCATGGAACGCACACTGGAAGAACTCAAGGAGTTGCGTCGCCAGGCTGCTTCGTCCATCGTTGTGCCGGGCCAGGAAGGCGGCATGGGTGGACTGGGTGGCGCCGGCGGGCTGGGCGGCATGCCCGGCGGTGGCAAGATCCAGATGCCCTGAATGCCCCCCAACATCCGGCTATTGGCAACCGTCGGATCAGAAAAAACAAAACCCCGGTCAAACCGGGGTTTTGCATTTCATGGGTCTTTCAGGACCGGATCAATGTCCGCCTACCGGAGCGACAGCACCGCGCGGTACCCGGATATCTTCCACCAGATGCTGAATGTGCTCGGGCGGTTCTGCCGTCAGGCGAGAAACAACCGTGGACACGATGAAGTTCAGAATCATGCCGATGGTTCCGATGCCTTCCGGCGAGATGCCAAACAGCCAGTTATCAGCGTTATTGGCACCCGGGTTGACGAACTTGAAGTAGACGATGTAGCCGAAGGTGAAGGCCAGACCTGTGGCCATACCGGCAATCGCGCCTTCCTTGTTCATCCGCTTGCTGAAGATACCCAGGATGATCGCCGGGAAGAACGATGCCGCCGCCAAACCGAATGCAAAGGCCACCACCTGCGCCACAAAGCCGGGTGGATTGATGCCGAAGTATCCAGCGACCGCGATGGCACAGGCTGCCGCAATACGTGCCGCCAGCAGCTCCTGCTTCTCGCTGATGTTTGGCATCAGGTTGCTCTTGAGCAGGTCATGCGAGATGGAGGTCGAGATGACCAGCAGCAGACCCGCGGCCGTTGACAGTGCCGCAGCCAGACCACCGGCGGCAATCAGGGCGATGACCCATGCCGGAAGCTGAGCAATCTCCGGGTTGGCCAGAACCATGATGTCGCGGTCAACATACAGTTCGTTCGCATTGTCGGTCGGCTTGTTGGTCACCACGCGCTCGCCGTTCGGGCCGGTCTTCTCGCCATCGAACTTGGGTTTGCCCGCAAACGGTGCACCCGCCACGTACTGAATCTTGCCGTCACCGTTCTTGTCCTGCCAGGCCAGCAGTCCTGCAGTCTCCCAATTCTGGAACCAGGACGGCAGCTGCTTGTACTCGGCATTGGAGACGGTTTCGATCAGATTCACCCGCGCAAAGGACGCTACCGCCGGCGCTGTCGTATACAGAATGGCGATGAACAGCAGCGCCCAACCTGCGGACAGACGTGCGTCGCTCACCCTCGGTACGGTGAAGAAACGTACGATCACGTGCGGCAGACCCGCCGTACCGACCATCAGGGCAACGGTAATGGCAAAGGTGTCAATCATCGACTTTCCACCCGCCGTGTACTCCTTGAAGCCAAGATCGGTGTGCAGCTGATTGAGCTTGTCCAGCAGATAGGTGTCAGTGCCTTCAACCGTGCTGCCAAATCCCAGCTGCGGGATCGGGTTGCCGGTAATCAGCATGGAGATGAAGATTGCCGGAATCATGTAGGCAACGATCATCACACAGTACTGTGCCACCTGCGTGTAGGTGATTCCCTTCATGCCCCCCAGTACTGCGTAAACGAACACAATACCCATACCGATCAATACCCCGGCATTGATGTCCACTTCCAGGTAGCGTGAGAAGACAATGCCCACACCGCGCATCTGACCCGCGACATAGGTGAAGGAGATGAAGATGACACACACGACCGCCACCATACGGGCCGCCTGCGAGTAATAGCGCTCCCCGACAAACTCCGGCACAGTGAACTTGCCGAACTTGCGCAGGTATGGCGCCAGACACATGGCGAGCAGCACGTAACCACCAGTCCAACCCATCAGGTAGACCGCACCGTCACGACCGATGAAGGAGATGATCCCTGCCATGGAAATAAAGGATGCCGCAGACATCCAGTCGGCCGCTGTGGCCATGCCGTTGGCCACCGGGTGCACACCCTTGCTGGCCACGTAGTATTCACTGGTGGACCCGGCTTTCGACCAGATCGCAATACCAATGTAGAGCGCGAAGGTGGCGCCCACTACCAGATAGATGAGAGTTTGGGTATCCATCAACGCCTCCGTCAGTCTTCGTGTACGTCGAACTCACGATCCAGTTTGTTCATTTTCCATACATACACAAAGATGAGGGCAACGAACGTATAGATGGATCCTTGTTGAGAGAACCAGAAGCCAAGCGGGAAGCCGCCGATTCGGATATTGTCCAGGACGTCGACAAAGAGAATGCCGGCTCCGTAGGACACCGCAAACCAGATAACAAGCAAGGTGGTCAGCAATCGCAGGTTGGCCTGCCAATAGGCCTGCCTGGATGCAGTTTGATCACTCATACCTACTCCTCCGTTGTTATTCTTATAACGGGTTGAAAGGGACACCGGACAGGTTGACCGGATAGTTCCACCTTAACAAAGGATCTCAACGGCGAAACTAAGACTTTGGTCTGACGCGCAATCGGCTTTATTTTCAGCACGTTACAAAGTGCGTTTAACTTTTTGCGCGGCGATTTACGCAGCAATTAGACCAAGGTATGAGGCTCGGGCGACTCGCTGAGGCGGGCAAAGGTTGCGTAAAGCGCACCTTGGCGCCACACTCCTCTCATCAGTAAAAAGGAAGCTCTCCGGCATGATCAGCGGCTGGCTCATCATCTCCATTTCCGCTCTGTACATCGGGCTGTTGTTTACCATTGCCTACCTGGGAGACAAGCGCTCCACACTCTACCAGCGTGATTTCGGGCGCACCGTCGTATACAGTCTGTCACTGGCCGTCTACTGCACCTCCTGGACCTTTTACGGCGCAGTGGGCACCGCCGCACGAAGCGGACTGCAATTCATGCCCATCTACCTGGGGCCCATTCTGGTCATGCTGCTGGCAGGCCCGTTTCTGCAGCGCATGATAGTCATCGCCCGGCGCAACAACTCAACGTCCATCGCCGATTTCATCGCCACGCGCTATGGCAAGTCCACCACGCTTGCCGTGGTCATCTCTCTGCTGGCTGTCGTGGGGATCCTGCCCTACATTGCACTTCAGCTCAAAGCCGTCAGCATGGGCTATGCCGTCCTGACACAAGGCGCCCCGCCCAGCGACTTCAACCAGGTGCCCCTGCTTCAGGACACCGCCCTGTATGTCGCGCTTTCCATGGCCGCCTTCACCATCCTGTTCGGCACCCGGGATATCGATGCGACGGAACACCACCAGGGCATGATGCAGGCCATTGCCTTCGAATCCGTGGTCAAGCTGATTGCCTTCGTGGCAGTGGGCAGCTTTGTGACCTGGGGGCTCTTTGGCGGTATCGGAGATGTGGTGGTTCGTCTTGAAGAAGCCCACCTGCTCGAAAGCTTTTCCCTGAGCGCCGTGGAACCCTGGAGCTTCACCACACAGACGCTGCTCGCGGCGCTGGCCATTTTCTGCCTGCCACGCCAATTCCATACCATCGCCGTGGAGAATTATCAGCCGCGAGACATGCGCATCGCACGCTGGGCCTTGCCGGCCTATCTGATCATCCTCACCTTCTTCGTCGTTCCCATCGCGGCAGCCGGCCTGCTCATGTACAGCAGCGGCACACTCGATGGTGACACCTTCGTTCTGGGCATCCCCCTGGCGTCCGGTGAAAACTGGCTGGGCGTGCTGGCTTTCATCGGAGGCGCAAGCGCCGCAACCGGCATGGTCATTGTCTCGACGGTCACACTCAGCACCATGGTGAGCAACGAGATCATTCTCCCGCTGTTACTGCGCAGCCGCAGACTGGATCTCTCCGGGCAACGCAACTTCGAGGCCTGGCTGCTGGGTATCCGTCGCG
>RFIV01000109.1 GCA_003695085.1 Gammaproteobacteria bacterium | reverse complement strand
GCAGGCTCGAGGGTGATGGACTCTCCCCAGATATCGTCCCGGTCCTCCCCAATTCTCCACTGCACGCGCCCGCTGGCGCGCCGGAATCGCCATCCATGACTGTACAATTCCGGAAACGCCAGGGTCAGTTCACCACTGCTGAACTGAACCCACCCACCTTGAGCATTGGCACGCAAGATCCCGTTGATGTTCCGGCCTGCCGGTGCACCATCAACCGCCCTCGCTGCCACACCCTGCAGGGCAGCCTCGAGTGTGTAACGCGATTGCTCATCGGCATAGAGATGAATGTTCGCCAGCCGCCCCTCCGGGGCATAGGCCGACAAGTAGCCTGACAGCTTACCGTTGACCCCCAGTGCAACCAACGCGCGTGACAGCGGTTCGAGCTCGACATGCGCCATCTGCAAATCGTACTGCTCATCACGCTGGCTCAGCGTCAAGGGTGACAGGGCCATGGACTGATCCGCCCAGCTCAGGCGGCCACTCCCCCCCTTCAGTACCCATGACGTGTCATCCAACCTCAGTGTTGCCGCATAGGAGGAGAGTGATACAGGGGCCATACACATCGCGCCGCTCATGAACCCGGCTTTCAGTCCGTGTGTTTCAAAAGCCAGCCCTTGCCACTTCCCTTCACCGTAAGTCGCCCAGAGCGCCACATCCCCTTCAAGCCTGTACAACCGGTCAGGCCAGAACTGCTCCAGTACCGGCTGCCACGATGACACGTCCGGGAGTGTCAGCCAGGCCTTGAGGTTACCCGAATGCGCGCTACTGATAACGACCTGCCCTGAGGGTGTGCCATCCGGGCTCTTGAGTTGCGCTTCCAGCCACAGACGCCGATGATCCGCCGAACGCCCCAGGGTAAGTGCGGGGAGCGACCAGACCTGGTTAGTCTTGCTGCCAGGCAGCATCAACCTGACATCGCGCAGCGTCAGTTGAGACAACCCGGACCAGCCCGCCCCGGGCTCACTGGACCCTCCCGTCACCCCCTGCAGCAGTTCAGGCCAGTCTTTCAGGGGATGGGTGCTGTAAATGTCGACGCCGCGGATATCCAGCTGTGTGAACACAGGCTGACGCTGAACGAGAGATCGCCAGAGATCCAGTTCCAGACGGATGTTCCCGATCCTCACCTGCCCCCATGCATGACGCACGGAAGCATCACGCACGGTCACCCCGGGATCAGGCCCCCGCCAGCTGCCGGCAAGCGTGCCAAGAGATACCTTCGCCCCAAGCGCGTCACTGGCAGCGAGCTCAAGTTCGGGTGTCCACTGAGGAAGATAGGCCACCAGATAGCGCCCCAGGGAGACCCCCATGGCGGCCAGGAAAAGCACGGATATGCTCAGATAGACCGCCCAACGTGCCAGACGGGCCATGCCATTCACCTACTGAAGCACCACATCATACTGCTCCTGGGTATAGAGCACCTCCACCTGAAAGCGAATACGCTTGCCAATGAAGGTTTCAAGGTCTGCCACGGAATCGGAGAGTTCATCCAGCAGCAGATCCACGACCGCCTGGCTGGCCAGCACCAGATATCCCGGCGGCTCATAGTCACGATTGATGCGCAGAATCTCCCGGAAAATCTCGTAACATACAGTTTCGGCCGTCTTGACCCGCGCGCGTCCCTGACAGGCCGGACAGGGTTCGCAGAGCATTTGCCCAAGGCTTTCGGTCGTGCGCTTGCGCGTCATTTCGACCAGCCCCAGCTCGCTGACACAACTGATCTTGGTCTTGGCGTGGTCCCGCTCCAGCATCTTTTCGAGCATGCGCAATACCTGTCGCTGATGCTCGGGATCCTCCATGTCAATGAAATCGAGAATGATGATGCCGCCCAGATTGCGCAGGCGCAGTTGCCGGGCAATGGCCCGCGCCGCCTCGAGATTCGTCTTGAAGATGGTCTCTTCCAGATTGCGGTGTCCCACAAAGGCGCCGGTATTGACGTCAATGGTGGTCATGGCTTCAGTCTGATCAATGATCAGGTAGCCACCCGACTTGAGGGCCACCTTGCGCCCCAGCGCTTTCTGGATCTCGTCTTCGACACTGTAGAGATCAAATATGGGGCGCTCCCCGGTGTAGTATTCAAGCTTCGAGGTAAAGTCGGATACAAACTTCTCGGCAAACTGCTGCGCCTTCTCGAAACATTCGCGAGAATCAATGCGCACCTTCTCGGTATTGGGCCGCACCAAATCCCGCAGCGTACGGATGTATAACGGAAGATCTTCGTAAATTGTAGCCGGTGCCTCGGCTTGCCTGATAGTCGCTTCAAGAGACTGCCAAAGCCGCCTCAGGAATTTCACATCCGCCCGGATCTCGTCTTCCCCTGCGCCTTCAGCCGCGGTGCGGATAATAAAGCCATTTCGGCGCGGCTCATCACCGTCTTCTGCGGTTTCCTCAGCCACGGTCTGAACCAGCGTTCTCAACCGCTCACGCTCTTCCTCATCCTCGATGCGCTGGGAAATACCCACATGGGGCGTCGCAGGCATGTAGACCAGATAACGGGACGGGATGGAAAGATGTGTCGTCAGCCGCGCCCCCTTGGTTCCGATGGGATCCTTGGTAACCTGAACAACCAGGGACTGCCCTTCGTGCAACAGCTGACCGATATCAGCGTGCTTGCCATTTTTTTCACCGTGTCCGCCGGGCGCCAGATCTGATACATGAATGAAGGCTGCACGCTCAAGACCGATATCGACAAACGCGGCTTCCATACCCGGCAATACCCGAACCACCTTGCCCTGGTAGATATTGCCGACCAGCCCCCTGCGGCGGCTGCGCTCGATATACACTTCCTGCAACATGCCGTTTTCCACCACGGCCACCCGGGTTTCCACCGGGGTCATGTTGACCAGTATCTCTTCGCTCATGCGGCGCCGTCCCCCAGTATGGTCAGCCCTGCTCTGCGCAGCCCTTCCACCGTCTCGCACAAGGGTAGCCCCACGACGGCACTGTAGCTTCCGCGAATGCTGCGTACAAAGGCGCCACCCACGCCCTGAATCCCATAGGCGCCCGCCTTGTCCAGCGGTTCGCGGGACAGCACATATGCATGAATCTCTGCCTCGCTGAGGCTTCGGAAGGTGACATCGGTCGTCACCAGAAACGTATCCTCATAATCCTGCCGCACGATCGACACAGCGGTCAGCACCTGGTGCGTCTTGCCGGAGAGCAGGCGCAACATGCGCGCGGCGTCCGCCTCATCCACCGGTTTGCCGAGCACCGCGCCGTCCAGCACAACGACAGTGTCAGACGCCAGTACGGTCGCCTCCGGCTCCCGAACCAGCACTTCCAGAGCCTTCTGCTGTGCCAGCCGGAGCGCCAGCGTCTCCGCCGGTTCCCCGTCACGAGGTGTTTCATCAATATCAGCGACCACGACACTGAAGTGCAGGCCCAGCTGTTCAAGCAGCGCACGGCGTCGTGGCGAGGCTGACGCCAGTACAAAGGTCATCATGTCAGGCTTCCCTCAGACTGTCTTTCCGCCCAGATAATCAAGAGTATACCGCACAAACGGCCAGCAGAGTGCTGAACCGATGGCGCCGAGCATGAACATCAGGTCACGTGCCGCCACGCCCGTGAGCTGGTTGATCCAGTGGATTACCATGATGGCAATCCCGACCAGCAGAAAGATAAGTACGGATTGCTGCAGCATCGGGTAAATACGGAAACGGTGATGAATGTTCAGGAAGAAATAGATCATGAGGGCATACGCCAGAGCGTGAACCCCCAGCCAGCTGCCCAGTACGAGATCGCTGATCACTCCGACCCACCAGGCAGTCAGCACACCGAACCTTTCCGGGTGCCGCCATGACCAATAAATCAGGGACAGGGCTACCAGGTCGGGCCGCACAAAGGCGGCCAGGCCATGCAGCGGGATCCAGGCAGTCACCCAACCCACAAACAAGCTGGCCAAGAGCAACAGCAAGCCGTGTCCGCTGATCATGAGCCGCCCGGCAGTTCACTGGTGCGGCGCACCAGCAGGACATGACGGGTGCGATTGAGCTCTGCCTTGGGGGTGGCCGTCACCTTCGCATAAGGCTCGGAGGGGTCATGCTCCACGTGGCTGACAACAGCTACCGGATAACCCGCCGGAAAGCGCCCACCCAGTCCAGAGGTCACCAGAAGATCCCCCTCCTGAATGTCGGCCGTCTGAGGTACATTGACCAGCTCCAGCTCATCCAGGCGCCCCTTGCCTACCAGTACACCACGAATGCCGTTGCGATTGACCTGCACCGGTACGGCATGTGTGGCATCAGAAATCAGCAGGGCGCGCGAAAACCGTTGCCCCACAAATGTTATCTGCCCCATCAGGCCACTGGAATCGAGCACTGGCTGGCCTTCATAGGCGCCATCCGACGCACCCTTGTTGATCAGAACCTCGTGCAGATAGGGGTCCGGATTGATACCGATGATCTCGGCTACAGCCACCGGATTCTCGACGATACGCGATGCGTTGAGCAGCTCGCGCAGACGGTTGACCTCGGCAGTCATGGCCACCAGGCGTTCCGTCTTTGCTTCCAGTATGCGCAGGCGCGCCTTGAGGGCCGCATTCTCTTCCTCCAGTGCTTCCCTGGAGCGAACGCTTTCCCCCACATCTTCCCAGAGCATGCCGGGCAGGTTGACCAGTCCATGGATGGGGACCTGCAACCAGTCGAGTGACCTTTTGAGCGGATCCAGCAGGCGGAACTGATGATCTGCCAGCAGCAGGCCCACCGACAGCGCCACGGCGACCATCAGCCGGACTCCGTAATACGGCCCTTCCGAGAAAATGTTCTTGATGGTGCGCCCCCGTCTGCGTCAGATCAGTCAGAGAACAAAAAGCCCGTGGATTTCTTGTCCACCAGTTCCAGCGCCTTGCCGCCTCCCCGCGCCACACAGGTCAGCGGGTCTTCGGCCACGATCACCGGCAACCCGGTCTCTTCGCTGAGCAACTTGTCCAGTCCGCGCAGCAGGGCTCCGCCCCCCGTCAGAACGATGCCTCGCTCGGCAATATCGGACGCCAGTTCGGGCGGTGACTGCTCCAGAGCGCTCTTGACCGACTGCACAATCTGAGCCAGTGACTCCTGAAGGGCTTCCAGAATTTCCTCACTGTTGAGCGTAAAACTCCGGGGCACCCCTTCGGCCAGGTTGCGACCGCGCACATCAATCTCGCGCAACTCCAGCCCTTCATAGGCACAGCCGATTTCCTGCTTGATGCGTTCAGCGGTAGCGTCACCAATCAGACTGCCATAGTTGCGGCGAACGTAGGTGATGATCGCTTCGTCAAACTTGTCGCCGCCGACACGCACGGAGTCGGCGTAGACAATCCCGTTGAGAGAAATAATGGCAATCTCGGTGGTGCCGCCACCGATATCCACCACCATGGAACCACTGGCCTCTTCGACCGGAAGTCCGGCGCCGATAGCTGCGGCCATGGGCTCTTCGATCAGGTACACCTCACGGGCGCCAGCCCCTTCGGCAGATTCACGAATCGCCTTGCGCTCCACCTGAGTGGACTTGGATGGAATGCAGATCAGCACACGCGGGCTGGGTGTAATAAAGCTGTTCTCGTGCACCTTGGCGATGAAATGCTGCAGCATCTTTTCGGTGACGATGAAATCAGCGATGACGCCATCCTTGAGCGGACGAATGGCGGTGATATTGCCCGGCGTCCGGCCGAGCATCCGCTTGGCCTCCGCGCCAACGGCTGCGACGCTTTTCTGGGCGCCCTGATTGCGAATGGCAACCACAGAAGGCTCATTGAGGACGATTCCCCGCCCGCGAACATAAATAAGTGTGTTGGCTGTTCCCAGGTCAATGGACAGATCACTGGAAAACAGGCCACGAAGACGCTTGAACATGAACAGATACTCTTCCTGAAACCCTGACAGGCCTTTGAAAAACTGTCGCAACTTTAACAGTGCACAGACCCACGGGCAAGAGCTCCGGGCACCCGGCACAACTGCCGCCCCACGGATTCTCACCAGCCGACACAGGTAAACGGACTTCGCATCAGGGAGTGGCGCGCTCGGGAGGATTCGAACCTCCGACCGCCTGGTTCGTAGCCAGGTACTCTATCCAGCCTG
>RFIV01000108.1 GCA_003695085.1 Gammaproteobacteria bacterium | reverse complement strand
TCTCACTACAATCGAGCGATGATGGCTCACGAACGATCTGGATCGTGGAATGTGTAATTTCAAAGCGTTCGTGCAAGGTGTCGGCGATATCCCGCAGAAATGCATCATCTGCCGGCCCATCCGGCATGACCAGGTGCGCCGAGAGTGCCGCGTGTTTTGTATCCAGTGCCCAGATGTGCAGATCCTGTACCGCCTGTACGCCGCTCAAACTGGCCAGGTAGTCATGCACCGCCTGAGGATCAATACCCGCCGGTACACCGTCCAGGAGAAGATGCAAAGACTGGCTGAACAGACTCCAGGTACCCCAAACGATCACGGCGGCAATCAGCAGGCTGACCGCAGGATCAAGCCAGAACCAACCCACCCACAAGGTCAGCGCACCCGCCACGACAACACCGGCGGACACCAACGCATCTGCTGCCATGTGCAGAAAAGCACCGCGAATATTCAGGTCGTCGTGGCTGCCGCGCATGAATATCAGGGCCGTTGCAGCGTTGATGAGGATGCCGATCCCGGCGACCACCATGATTGTCACCCCTTCGGGGGTTTCCGAGATGTGCAGTGAGATCAGGCGTCCGAAGGCTTCCCAGCCCAGCGCTCCCATAGCCACGAGCAAAATTACGGCATTGGCAAAAGCAGCCAGAATACTGGCCTTCTTCCAGCCATAAGTATGTCGCGGGTTCGGACGCAACCTGCCTGCCAGCGCACCGCCCCAGGCCAGCACCAAACCGGCCACATCGCTCAGGTTGTGACCGGCATCAGCCAACAAGGCCAGCGAATTGATCGACCAGCCATAGAAGGCCTCGATGCCGACAAAGGCCACATTCAGCGATATACCGATGGCAAAGGCCTTCCCGAAATCTGCTGGGGCGTGGTTGTGGTCGTGTCCGTCTCCCATTCAGTTCTGCCCCCTTTCATAAACGGCGCATGACGCCAGAGAGATCGGTGCCCGGGGCCAAGGTATTGAATACCGTGCCGTACTTCTGGACGTTTTCGTGCAGCAATTCAATGCGCCGGTCAGTTTCATCGGTATCCACGAGGATCTGATAGCGGATGCTTTCCATCCTGGGTGGCACGTCCTGCCTCACGCCATCGATGATGACCTGAACGCCACGCAATTCAAACTTGAGGATGGGTACCACGCGTTCGATACCCTTGATCATGCAGGCAGAGAGCGCGGCAAGCAGAAGTTCGGCAGGGTTGAAGGCCAGCGGGTTGCCTTTCAGATCGGTATCGAGCGTGATGCGCGCTTCTTTACAGTAAGATTCGCTGCTATGTGCATCGACCCGGCGCGACTCGACATGGAACTGCATCTTTGCAGGTGTGTTGCTCATTGCTTGCTCCTTGAGGCCTTCAGCCACTGTTCAATGTTGTCCCGGCTCGGGACTCTGCCGGTGTAAACCACCTCGCGGTCGATCACTACGCATGGGGTAGATATGACACCATAGTTCATAAGTAAGACGTATGAAGTTGGTAAAGGATTCAGCCAAGTGAGCAAGGCTTGTTGCAGCAAACCACGCGGGTGTGCAAGGATGGTCAGGAACCATAGCCCGTAGAGGTGCCGTTTGATGCGCGCGCACGTCATGTTGCTTTCCTGCCTGCTGCTCACCGGCTGCTTCGGGTTCAGCTTCTGGTTTGAACGTCTGGATACGCTGACCTTGTGGCGGCTGGATGACATGTTCGATCTCACCCGCGAACAGGAGGCCGTGCTGGAGCCCGCATTGGCCGAGTTGAAGGAACAGGTGCGCACCGAACATGTCCCGGCCATCATCCGGCGGCTGGAACGGGTGGAGCAGCTCTGGCAGTCCGGGGCGCGGCAGGCGGCCGTGGATGCACTGGACAAAGCGATTCTGGATACCTTTGAGGCCTTTCTGGAAGGCAGCTGGCCGATGGTGGCATCGGTCGCACCGCACCTGACTGACGCCAACGCGCGGCACTATCTGGCGTATGGCGAGCGTAAGGCCGAGGAGTGGTTCAGCGAGTATGAATCAGAGGAGGCCAAGCAGGAAGAGTGGGTGGACCGCTTTGAAGACTGGTTTGGCGATCTGGATGATGCGCAGGTCGCGCAGGTGCGTGCTGCGGTGGTGTGGTCCCCGGATGAGCAGGCGATGCTCATGGATAACAGCCGTCAGCGTCGGGAACGCTTCATGGCGCTGGCCTTGTCCGGAGATTGGCAGGCGCTGGAACAGGCCTGGAAGCAACCCTGGAGCCTGAATGCCCCGGCCTACTCCCTATGGTGGGACGCGGAACGCGTTCGGGTCCGCCAGCTCCTGGCGGGGTTGTTACCCACTCTCACGGAGGGGCAAGCCCGTCATGCGCGGGATCGCGTGGAACAATGGCGCCTGAAACTGGCATCGGTCAGGCCGGGGGATCGCCCCGGCCCGGAAGGGGAGTGATCAGGCTTCGGCCTTGGCGGGGACTTGTGGGCCCGCGGCCACCAGTGCCTGACACTCGGGGTTATCGAGGAAGCTTTGGAAGTTGGCGATGAATTTCTCTGCCAGGGTCACCGCCTTGTCCGTCCATTCACTTTCATCCGCATACGTCTGCCGCGGGTCAAGGATGGAGCTGTCTACGCCTTCCAGCGCCACCGGAATCTCCAGGTTGAAGATCGGCAGTGTCCGGGTTTCGGCGGTATCCAGTTCACCTGCCAGAATCGCATCGATGATGCGGCGCGTGGCCTGAATGGAAATGCGCTTGCCCGTGCCATTCCAGCCGGTATTCACCAGATAGGCCTTGGCATTGACCGCATTCATGCGAGCGACCAGTTCCTCGGCGTACTTGATGGGATGCAGGGACAGGAACGCCTTGCCAAAGCAGGCCGAGAATGTCGGTGTGGGCTCGGTAATGCCCCGCTCGGTGCCTGCCAGCTTGGAGGTGTAGCCGGAGAGGAAATGGTACTTGGTCTGCGCAGCATTCAGCTTGGCCACCGGCGGCAGCACGCCGTAGGCGTCCGCGGTGAGGAAGATGACGGTAGTCGCATGGCCGGCTTTCGATACCGGGTACACCGCATTCTTGATGTGATAGAGCGGGTAGCTCACCCGGGTGTTTTCGGTAATGGAGCTATCGGCGAAATCAATCTTGCCGTTTTCATCCACCACCACGTTTTCCAGCAGGGCATCACGCTTGATGGCGTTGTAGATGTCGGGTTCGGCTTCCGGGTCCAGGTTGATGGTCTTGGCGTAGCAGCCGCCTTCAAAGTTGAAGACACCTTCATCATCCCAGCCATGCTCATCGTCCCCGATCAGCCGACGCTTGGGATCCGTGGAAAGTGTGGTCTTGCCGGTACCGCTGAGGCCGAAGAAGATGGCCACATCACCGTCCTCGCCCACGTTGGCGGAACAGTGCATGGACGCAATATGCTTGAGCGGCAGATAGTAGTTCATCATGGCGAACATGCCTTTCTTCATCTCGCCGCCATACCAGGTGCCGCCGATAAGCTGCATCTTCTCCGTCATGTTGAACACGGTGAACACTTCCGAGTTCATGCCGTGCTCTTTCCACTTCGGATTGGAGGTCTTGCTCGCATTGATCACCACAAAGTCCGGCTCGCCGAAGTGGGCCAGCTCCTCCTCGGTGGGTCGGATAAACATGTTCTTAACAAAGTGCGCCTGCCAGGCCACCTCCATGATGAAGCGGATCTTCATGCGGGTGTTGGGGTTGGCGCCACAGAATGCATCCACCACGAACAACCGCTTGCCGGACAGTTGCTTCTGGCACAACGCCTTGAGATCGGCCCAGACTTCCGGCTTGAGCGGATGGTTGTCGTTATGGGAGATGGTGTTGTCCCACCAGACATGCTCCTTGCTGACATCGTCGTACACAATGTACTTGTCCTTGGGCGAGCGGCCGGTGAAGATACCGGTCTTGACGGCTACCGCGCCGAGCTCCGTCACCACACCCTTTTCATAGCCTTCCAGATCCGGGCGGGTTTCTTCTTCAAAGGGCTGATCGTAGCTTGGGTTGTAGACGACTTCTTTGACGTCCGTGATGCCGTATTGTGAGAGGTCAGGTACTTGAGTCATGATCGCCTCCTGGCTGATGTGAGGGGGGA
>RFIV01000107.1 GCA_003695085.1 Gammaproteobacteria bacterium | reverse complement strand
TGCGTGTTGCCTGTACAACAATCTGCGGCTGGCCCGTTCGCCTGATAATCGCTATGTAGCATTTGAGCTACAGTGGCGACGTGACTACCCTTGGGAGAAAAAACCCAAGAATGCAAAGGGTGAAGATGGCCTCTGGCTGGTAGACCTGAAAACCCGGGAATTCACTCATGTTTATCATGGCGGAACCAACTTTGTTTTCACTGCTGACAGCACGAAACTATGCTTCGCCATGGGTAAGATTCGATGCTACGACATTCCCACACGCAAGCTGATCGTGCGCGATGACCTGAAGCTGCGATCTGCAGGTTTTGGATTCATGGATGAAGACAACAAGATCGTCAACATCAATCCCGAACAGATTGAAATCTATTCCTTCGAAGGCGAACTACTCCAAACTTGGCCGTTTACCACCCTGTTTGAAAACCCAAAGGCCAAAGAACTGGTCACCGCTGCAAATTCATCCATCGTGTCTGAAAATGGCCATTACGCTTATATTTTTCTGGCCGATGGTACGGGCTGGTTAGTGGATGTGCGCACCGGCAAGGGGCTGGCGGAGTTTCCGAACTCATGGCCCCCATCGACAGGTACTCTGCTCACCAATTACGGAGATCTCTATGACGATGGACGGGCCATGCCCCGAATCTATGGGAACAGCGCGCTTCCGGATCACTTTGCCAATATCAGCGACTCAGTACCAGAACGGATGGAAAACGGAGAGCTGATCCGTAACACACTGATGTACAATAAGTTCAAACTGATCAACCAATAACGCATTTTCGGCTCACACGGATCCGTGAGCCTGACCAACAAGGAACGTGACATGGCAGTTTCTGAAAAAAAAGCCTCTCAAACGCTCACCTTCTCACTGGAGGACTGGGACATCCGCACCCGGGTCGTGTTGCGCAAGGATTACGATCCTCGCAGGCGTCACTATATACCCGGTGCCAAATACCGCCCGCTGCAGAACACCTTTTTCATGGGCCGGCTGGATATTCCCCGTGATAACCAGCCCTGCCGCCTGCAGCGACGGTTTGAACCCCTGGCCACGGATGATCAGGGCCAGCTGATGCACCAGCGCCATGCCACAGAAAAGCAGGTCTGTGAGTCCGGAGAGATCAAGCAGCTCTGCCTGAAGGAAGGCACAATCCTGGGCAATATCACACAGTGCATGCCGGCCAAAGATGACAAAAAGAAAAAAGTCACCGGCCTGTGGCTGGTACACGTTCCGGTTCAGGATGTCCTGTCCATGATGCTGGCCTATGGCCGGGAGGACTGGAAACCGGCCCTGCACAAGATTCTCGACAAGCCGGACTTTGAGCAGCATGTGCCCTTTTTGCCACTGCAGAACATAGAGGTGGACGAGGTGGACTGGGCGGCCTTCCCCAAGCGCACGGCTGGCATGGGTCTGGATCGCTACCATCACCTCGAAGGGCGTATCAGTGCCATTGTGATGCCGTATTTTCGCACGGTGTATGTGACCTTTACTGATCCGGCTGTCAACGAGGGTCGGGTTGAACTCAGATCGCTGAACTCGGGGAAAGTGTTTTATGGCAATGTTGTGCCCGCCGGAGCGGGCCTGTTTGCTGCAGCAGTCGGTGGTTCAGATCAGGACTTTGAGCCCGGTGTATACCGTATGCGGGTTAACCTGAAAAAAGGTTTATCAACCAGCGAAATTCTGGGCAAACCCGCCACCGGCGGATCTGTGGACGCCACCGGCTGGTCCATGCTGGTGCACCTGGATTTTCCCATTGAAACGCCCTTCGGTCCGGCACAGGTGGTTCAGGGTGATCCGGTCACCGTGGAAGAGACGCTGATGCAGCAATTTCCGGATGCGTGGCAAACGCAGTGGTCCAGTCGCTTGCAGGCGCTCAACGCCGAAACCTTCAACCCTGCAAATGCTTCGCCTCTGATGCGTGCCACGCTGGCCGCCGGGGCTGGGGTGAAGTGGGCTTCAGGGACGCTCACCCGCACCTCTCAGCGGGATATCTATTGGGATATATCCAGAACACTGAAACAGGCTGACTTTATCCGTCTGTCTGATGAGCTAAGCACCATTGTCGACATGCTCTTCACCGCCCGTGAAATCCGTCAGGCCATCAATGCCGATGCCGCGAAAAAGCTACGCAAGGCTCTGCGGGAACTCGGAACGCTTCGTAAAGAAGGCCGGCTGGCGTTGGCGGGCACGAAGACGGCCTTCAGCGAGAAATTCTGGGCCAAACTGGGGTTCAACTGGAAGGCTGCGCTGGAGGATGAGGACAAGACGCCCTTCTACCTATCCACGCTGGATATCGACTCACGCCTGAAAGGTCCACTGGACAAGACCCTGCGTGCCGCACGCTCGGCCGGAGCGGCGTTGGGGACGTATGACCTGTATGACAGCATCATGGGGGTGCCCAAGGCCTGGTCAGAGGTGGGGGCAGCCCAGGACAAGGCCGATTCGGCCTATGAATTCTTCGGGGCCCTGGCGCAAAACTATCTGCACCGGGCCAGTGTGCCCGCCGAGGGTGAGGCGCATGGCACTCCGGGTGGCGAGCCACAAAGGGG
>RFIV01000106.1 GCA_003695085.1 Gammaproteobacteria bacterium | reverse complement strand
TGGCCCGGTCCGGCAGGCGCTGAGCATGTTGCAGACAGGCATTGGTGAAAGCCGGGTGTTTGATCCTGCCCGGTTGAACCGGACCTTCCGCATCAGCCTGCGGGATCTGTTTGAGGTGATGGTGGTGCCCTCGCTCGTGGCGCGCCTGCGCAGTACCGCACCCGACGTGAGCCTGAATGTGGTGCGCACACCCCGCCAGCAGATCGAACATGATCTCATGAGCGGGCGCATCGACTTTGCTGCCGATGCCTGGTTCAATCCGGCGCCAGCCATTGCGCATACCAAGATCAGCGAGGACCACCTGGTCTGCCTGATGCGTCCGGAGCATCCCTTGGGCAGCGATGCAGACTGGTCCCTGAATGGCCTGCTGGCCTGGCCTCACGTGCTGGTATCGTCCCGTGAAACCGGTGGCGGCTACGAGGATGTGCAGCTGGCCCGGCACGGCCTCAGTCGTCGGGTGGCCCTGCGCACGCCGCATTACTTTTCGGCGGCACTGGTGGTGGCCCAGTCGGACATGATTCTCTGTGCCCCCGCTCGCTTTGCCCGCGTACTGAGGCGAGCGGTGGCACTGGTGGAACGCCCCTTCCCGCTGACCCTTCCCCCCCTGGAGGTCTTTCTCTACTGGCTGAAGCTGCACGATACGGATCCGGCTCACCTCTGGCTGCGCGAGCAGATGCTTGATGTGCTCAGGATGCGGCTGGTGGCAGGCTGAGGCGAGTGGCCACGGGGGCCGGTGCGCTCAGGTGCCGCAGAAGGTGCGCACTACCCGCTCGTCCGGCGTGGGCGGTTGGGCGAAGGCGGTATACGCCGGGTCATCCCGGTAGGGCTCGGCCAGTGCGGCCAGCAAGGTACGCAGCGGTGCCATGTGACCGGCTTCGGCGGACGTCAGAGCTGCTTCGACTTGATGATTGCGGGGAATGCGGGCCGGATTGACCGCCTGCATGGCCTCGAAGCGTGCGGCCGTGACCGGCCCCTCTTCGGCCAGCCGCGCTCGCCAGCGGCGAATCCAGTCCTGCACCTTTGGGTGCCGGGCTTCGGGAAGCCGTTCGGCTGCATCGTCCGCCAGCGCCCGGAAGGTCAGCGTATAGTCAGCCTCATAGCGGTGCATCCAGGCCAGCAGATCCTTGATCAAGGACTCATCTTCGGGACGTTCGGTGTCCAGCCCCAGCTTGCCCCGCATCATGGACAGCCAGCGCGCATTCAGCCGGGTATCCCAGTTTTTAAGCGCCGTACGTGCACGATCCAGTGCGTCTTTCGGATCTTCGTCCAGAAGGGGCAGTACGGCTTCCGCCAGCCGCGCCAGGTTCCACAGGATGATGCGTTTCTGGTTCTCGAACCCGTAGCGGCCATGCCGGTCAATGCTGCTGAACACCTTGTTGGGTACGAATTCATCCAGAAAGGCACAGGGACCGTAGTCCAGGGTTTCGCCACTGATAAAGGTGTTGTCCGTGTTCATGACCCCGTGAATGAAGCCCACGCGGAGCCAGTGGAGGATGAGGTCGATCTGCCGCTCGGCGACCCGGTTGAGCCAGGCCAGGACGCGGGCGCCCGGCTCCGGTACGTCGGCCAGATCCGGATCGTGGCGTTGCACGGCATAGGTCAGCAGCGCTTCAAGTGCCGAGCGATCCCTCAGGGCGGCGGCATACTCGAAGGTGCCGACCCGCAGGTGGCTGGCGGCTATCCGGGTCAGCACCGCACCCGGCAGAGGACCGTCCCGCCACAGGGTTTCTCCGGTGCGCAACACAGCCAGACTGCGTGAGGTCGGTATGCCCAGCGCGGCCATGGCTTCACTGATCACGAATTCACGCAGCATCGGTCCAAGCGCCGCCCGGCCATCGCCACCACGAGAATATGGCGTGCGGCCACTGCCCTTGAGCTGCAGATCCCGCCGGATGCCGTCCGGCCCTTCGAACTCGGCCAGCAGGTGTGCCCGGCCATCACCCAGCATCGTGAAGCCGCCGAACTGATGGCCCGCATAGGCCTGTGCCAGGGGCTGGCAGGTGTCCGGCAGGTCGCTGCCGCTCAGCCAGCGGGCCAGCACATCACGCGGCATGTCGGCCAGCGGCAGGTTCAGCGCTTCACACAGGGGCGTGTTGAAAACCACCAGTTCGGGCGCGGCCGCGCCAGCGGGGGAGCAGTCCGACCAGAACGGAGTCGGCAGCGTGCGCCAGCTCGTCGTCGTTTGGAAGGGCCATTTGACCGATGCAGGTGCGGAAAGTTCGGAGGCAGACACATTGAATAACCGAGTCACAAGGTGTGAGATAGCCTACCACAGGTGCGTTGTGCATGCAGGGGCGTCCATCGAGTCGGATCTGGGGGCCGGCGGCATGACATATACGGCGTTGGCCGAAAAAGATATGATAAATGTCATTAAGGCCATACCGACGGTTGGGCCCGGCTCCCTATACTGGTGGCGAGGTACGGAGGAGCATAACAATGACAACATACCAACCGGATACCGATATTCTGGTCGTGGGTGCGGGGTTCGCGGGCCTGTGCCTGGGCTACCACTTCAAAAAGGCCGGTCTTGAGCGCTTCACGATTGTGGAGAAGGCTTCAGACGTGGGAGGCACCTGGCGGGACAATCACTACCCCGGCGCGGCCTGCGACGTGCAAAGCCATCTGTATTCCTTTTCCTTTTACCCCAAACCGGACTGGAGCCGCTTCTATGCCGGCTGGGCCGAAATCAAGGCCTACATGCAGGAATGTGCGCGCGCTTTCGGCCTGGCACCGCACCTGAGGTTCAATACCGAAGTCACCGGTGCCCGCTGGGACGAGTCGACCCAGTGCTGGCATGTCCGGCTCGGGGATCAGGGCGAGATGAGCGCACGCTACTTCATTCTGGCCACGGGGCCCCTGCACCACCCCAATACACCGGACATCCCGGGGCTGAAGGACTTCAGGGGTCCCGTCGTCCATACCGCGCGCTGGGATGATGCACTGGACCTCAAGGGCAAGCGGGTGGCGGTGATTGGCACGGGCGCGTCGGCCATTCAGCTGGTACCGGAAGTGGCAAAGGTGGCGGGCCATCTGCACGTATTGCAGCGTACACCGGCCTGGGTGGTGAGACGGCCTGACCGGGCCTATTCCGAGGCCGAAAAGGCGCGCTTCCGGCGCTACCCCCTGCTGCGCAAGCTGCACCGCGCGCGGCTGTACTGGCAGAACGAGGGGCGCTTCCTGCCCATGCATCACCCGGTGCTGTCCTCCGTCGTGAAAGCCCTGGTGCGCTGGGATATCCGCCACAAGGTGCGCGACCGGTTGACCGCCCGCAAGCTGACGCCTGAATATGCCATCGGCTGCAAGCGGGTACTGCTGTCCAATGACTGGTATCCCACGTTCAACCGGCCCAACGTTTCCCTGCATACGGAGGGCATTGAACAGGTCGAGGCGGATGGCATCCGGCTGAAAAACGGCGAGCGGCTCGAGGCAGATGTGCTGGTCACGGCCACCGGTTTCGTGGTGGATCCGCGCAAGTACCTGATGGATGTCCCCATCATCGGGCGCAGCGGACGGGACATCAAGGCGGTATGGGCCGACCTGCCCCATGCCTACAAGGGCATCACGGTGCCGGATTTTCCCAACCTGTTCCAGATGACCGGCCCGAATACCGGCCTGGGACACAGTTCCATCATCTTCATGATCGAGTGCCAGACGCGCTATATTCTTTCGGCACTGAAAGCGGCTGAACAACAGCGGCTGCCGGTGATCGAGGTGCGTGAGGACGTGGAGGCCGCCTACAACGCGCGGATTCAGAAGCAGCTGAGCAAGCGCATCTGGGCCAGTGGTTGCTCAAGCTGGTATCTGGACGAAAAAGGCCGCAACTTTACCTTGTGGCCCGGAACCACCACCGCGTACTATCTGGCGACACGCAAGATCCGGCTGGCAGACTACCACTGGCGCCCCCTGCATGCTGCCGTGCCCGAACCGGAAGCCGTTCATGCATAACGTATCCAACAAGGAACCGGAAGGACCATGAATCACAAGAACCTGTTGCTCTTCTCAGTCATCCTGCTGATCGTGCTGGCCGGATTCGGCAGCCTGCAGTTCTATCGCTATCCCATCTACGATGCTGCCATGCAGTTCGAAGCCGAACGTGCTCAACTGGAGAAGAAGCATGTGACCGTTGATGGGCTGGACTGGGTGTATTACGCCGGGCCCAGCCATGAGGGCGCGGAAACCGTCGTGATGATCCACGGCTTCGCGGCGTCAAAGGAGAACTGGTTGCGCTATGCCCGCTTTTTCACCGATCAGTTCAATGTCATCGCGCCGGATCTGCCGGGGCATGGCGAGACCAGCTCGCCGCTGGACCTGGATTACACCATTGAAGCACAGGCTGCCCGGGTGAAGGCGTTTCTGGATGCGCTGGGGGTGAAAAAGGCACATCTGATAGGTAACTCCATGGGGGGGGCCATATCGGCGGTGTTCGGGGCACAGTACCCGGAAACAGCCGTGACGCTGACACTGATTGATCCGGCCGGGGTCTTTGACGTGCCGGCGGTGCTCGACCAGGAGCTGGCGGCAGGCCGTAACCCCCTGATTGTCGCCAGCCGCCAGGATTTCAATCGCTTGCTGGATTTTGCGCTGGAGAAGAAGCCTTTCATCCCCTGGCCCGTGTCCCAGGTCGCTGCGGAAAAGGCCATGGCGCGCAAGGCGGTGAATGACAAGATCTTCAGTGATATCAGCCATGAGCGGCCCCGGGTCAGTGATTTCAAGCGCTGGCTGAAGCAGATTCAGGCACCGACCCTCATCATCTGGGGGGACCAGGATCGGGTGATCAACGTGAAGAATGGCGAGGTATTTGATCGCGAGATTCCCCGCAGCCGGCTGGTGGTTCTGAAGGGCATTGGCCATGCACCGATGATTGAAGTGCCGGAGCAGACGGCTCAGCTGACGCTGGACTTCCTGCGCAGCGCCTCAGTGCAGTAACAGCCAGACCATCAGTGCCACGGCGGGGGTATACAGGTTCAGCAGCCCCCGCCAAAGCCAGGGCGCCCGGCGCATCTGCATGAAGCGCTCGACGATCAGGGCGTTCTTCAGGCCCATCAGGCCAAGGCCGATCAGCAGGACACCCGCCCCACCCCAGGCGGGGAGCAGTGCGGTCATACCTGTGGCCGTCAGTAATAGCAACCAGGTCAGGATCAGTCCGCGATTGCTCATAGCACGTAGACCAGCGGAAACAGCACAACCCACACCATATCCACCATGTGCCAGTAGGACGCGCCGCTCTCCACGCCGGACAGCTCCCCGCAATCGTAGCCACCGCGATGCGCCTTTTGAGTGATGTAGGCGAGAATGATCATGCCCATCAGCACATGCATGAAGTGAAAGAAGGTAAGAAAGTAGTACAGGGTGTAGAACCAGTTTGTACGCAGGTTGAAGCCCGCATCCATGAGCGAGGCGTATTCCCATAGCTTGAGTCCCGCGTACACCAGGCCGCAGAGCAGGCCAAGCAGAAAGCCGGGTATCAGCGCGCGTGGTTCGGTGTGTTGAGCCCGCTCGGTGCCCCATGCCACGGCCGCACTGGCACTGATCAGGGCCGCGGTGATTGCCCAGCCCGCGCCGGTATGCAGGGTTGCCCTGCCCGCAGCGAACATGTCGGGGTACTGCCCCTGCATCCAGGCCAGCACGCCAAAGAGCACGGCGAAGACGGACAGCTCAGCCAGAATGAAAAACCAGATGGCCAGATCACCCGGCAGTCGTCGGGTGGCAGTCAGCGTTGTCATACCCTGATCTCCGGAGGTCGCATCAAGACCGGATCCCCCGGAAGGGGCCGGCGACACGAGGATTGAAGGTTATTTTGACCAGATTACTCGGGTATGACTTTGATACGCATCAACTGCTTCAGGCTTCACTCAGGCAGGTCAGGAGCATGGCCCAGAACTCCGAAAAGCTGTTCACGACCACATCGGGTTTCCAGGGGAACCTTTCGGTGCCCGGAAAGATCGTGTTGAGCCAGCGCTGATCCCACTGCGCGCCGTTATAGAACACGCCGGTCATGCCCGCGCGTGATGCGGCAATGATGTCCGTGGTGGAGTCCCCCACGTACCAGATATCCTTGCCCGGCGGCACATCCAGCGTCTCGCAGGCTTTCAGCAAGGGGTCCGGGTGGGGCTTGCGCCGCGCGGTGTCGTCGCCGCAGATCCAGCAGTCGAAGAAGTGGGCCCAGCCGGTGCCGTCCATCGCCGCCAGCTCGTGTTCGAAGAATTCCCGGTCGCGATTGGTCATCACGCCGGTCAGAATCGGCAGTTCCCGCAGACCGGTAAGCATGGCCCGGATGCCCGGCTCAAAGGGCAGCACGTTGCCAAAATAGTTGCGGTAATGGAAGTTGAAGCGGCGATGGGCGATCTGTTTCGCCTCTTCATCGTCGCCAAACAGCACTTCGAAGATATCCGTGCGTGAGATCTTGCGATCCGCCTTCACCTTGGGGTGCAAACTGTAGAATTCGCGCACATAGGCGACCAGCTTCGCATCCTCCGGGGAGCGGCTTTTCTCCGGCGGGACCAGTCGATCCAGCAGATCCAGTGACTCCAGCTCTTCAAGCAGATCATCCACCGCGTTGTA